>NZ_JBKVXZ010000044.1:0-28821 GCF_046973065.1 Flintibacter sp.
AGGTGACTATGAGCGCCCGCTGTGCGAAGGCGCTCATCGGAGCCGTCCCCCGGCGATTCTTTCGTGCCTTTCTGATCGCTCAGAAAGGCACATTTTCCCTTTATAGATTATGTTTCTTCCAAGAAAAGTAACGCCGCAATCGTGCCGTCGCTGACGGCGGTGGTGAGCTGACGCACCGATTTGGTGCGGCAGTCCCCGGCGGCATACACCCCGGGTCGGCTGGTGCGGCAGTCGGAAGAACGGATATACCCCGCCTCGTCCAGCTCCACCAGGTCGGCAAAGAGCTGGTTTTGAGGCTGCTGCCCCACCGCCACAAACAGGTTGTCCACCGCCAGAGCGGTGATCTCCCCGGTGACCTTGTTCTTCACCTGGATGCCGGTGAGCTGGCCGTCCGCCTGGTCCAGGGCCTCCACCGTACTGTCCATGAGGCACTGAATGTTGGGGCAGGCGAGAACCTGATCCACCAGCCGCTGGGCGCCCCGGAACTGGTCCCGGCGGTGAATAAGGGTCACCTGAGGACACAGCTGGGCCAAAAACAGGGCGTCCTGGAGGGCGGTGTCGCCCCCGCCCACTACGGCCACGGGCTTACCCTTACAGAAGGGTCCGTCGCACACGGCGCAGTAGGAGATGCCCTGTCCCACCAACTCCTCCTCACCGGAAAGACCCAGGGGACGGTGGCGAACACCGGTGGCGAGAATCAGCCCCTTGCAGGTGTGGCTGCCGCAGTCGGTGTCCACCTGGAAACCATCCTCCAGGGGCGTTACCGCCGTGACGCTCTCATACTCCAGCTGAGCGCCCAGATCCTGGGCCTGCTGGGCCAGGGTGTCACCCAGCTCACTGCCCGCCACCCGGGGCAGACCAGGATAGTTTTCCACAAGGGGAGAGAAGTTGATCTGTCCGCCGGGGGTGCTCTCCTCCAGCACCAGCACGCTACGCCCCGCCCGGGCCAGGTACAGCCCGGCGGTGAGTCCGGCCGGGCCGCCTCCCACCACGATTACATCGGTCATCACGGCACCTCATTTCCTTCCGTTTTTCTCTATTGTACTTTACTTTCCACAAAAACACCAGAAAATGTGGAAAACTTTTAAATATGGGCTGACAAGAAAAAAGTAGGAGCGACGCAGAACGTCACTCCTACCTTTCATTTTGTTACGGGCGCAGCGGCGAAACGCAGTTTCGCACAAAGTTCTTTGCTAAGCTTTCTTTCAAGAAAGCGTGGCGGCGCAGCGGGGGCAGAGGGTGGGGTGGTTGGCGTCGGAGCCCACCTTGATGTGGTGCTTCCAGCAGCGCTCACACTTCTCGCCCTTGGCCTCGGAGACCTGAACAGCCAGGGCCTCGCCCACGGTGACGTTCACCTGGGAAACGATGAACAGGTCGGCCAGGTACTCCTCGTCCATCTCGGCCAGGAAGGCGTCCTCGGCAGGAACAGTCAGCTCCACGGCGGCCTCCAGGCTCTTGCCGATCTTCTTCTCGTTCCGGGCGCTCTCCAGCACGCCGTTAACGGCGGTACGCACGTCGATGATCTTGTCCCACTTGGCCATCTCGTCCTCGCTGAGGGCATAGTCGGCAAAGGGCTTGTTCATCTCGTTGAGCACCACGTTGCGGGCATCCTGATCGGCGCGGTGAGGCATGGCCTGCCAGATCTCGTCACAGGTGAAGGCCAGGATGGGGGCAAACAGCTTGGTGATGGTATCCAGGATGAGCCACAGAGCGGTCTGGGCGGAGCGGCGCTTCAGGCCGTCCTTCTCCTCGCAGTAGAGGCGGTCCTTGATGATATCCAGATAGAAGGAGGACAGCTCCACCACGCAGAAGTCGTTGATGGCGTGGGAGACCACGTGGAACTCGTAGTTATCATAGGCGGCGAAGCACTTCTGGGTCAGCTCATTGAGCTTGGTCACCGCCCACTTGTCCAGCTCCAGCATCTCCTCGGGCTTGACCAAGTTCTCAGGATCGAAGCCGTTGAGGTTGCCCAGGCAGTACCGGGCAGTGTTGCGGAACTTCAGGTAGTTCTGGGAGAGCTGCTTGAAGATGTTGTCGGAGCAGCGCACATCCACATGGTAGTCAGCGGAACCAGCCCACAGACGGAGCAGGTCGGCGCCGTACTTCTTGAAGATGTCAGCGGGGTCCACACCGTTGCCCAGAGACTTGTGCATGGCACGGCCCTCGCCGTCCACGGTCCAGCCGTGGGTCAGGCACTCCTTGAAGGGCGCACCCTTGCCCAGAGCGCCCACGGCGGTGAGCATGGAGGACTGGAACCAGCCGCGGTACTGGTCGAGACCCTCCAGGTACATGGTGGCAGGCCAGAAGCCCTGGTCCTTCTGCATGGAGGCAAAGTGGGTGGAACCGGAGTCGAACCAGCCGTCCAGGGTGTCCTCCTCCTTGGTGAAGCCGCCCTTGGAGCCGCAGTGGGGGCAGGCGAAATCGGCGGGCAGGATGTCGGAAGCCTCCATCTCATACCAGGCGTTGGAGCCCTTCTCGCCGAAGAGCTTGCTCACGGCGGCGATGGTCTCGTCGGTGCAGATGGACTTGCCGCAGTCCTTGCAGTAGAACACGGGGATGGGCAGACCCCAGCGGCGCTGACGGCTGATGCACCAGTCGGCGCGCTCCCGGATCATGGACTTCATGCGGTCAATGCCCCAGCCGGGCACCCAGCGCACGTCGTCACAGGCGGCGCAGGCCTCGTCCTTGAAGGCATCCACGGAGCAGAACCACTGGGGAGTGGCGCGGAAGATGATGGGCTTCTTGCAGCGCCAGCAGTGGGGGTAGGAGTGGACGATCTCCTCGCTGGCAAAGAGAGCGCCGCTCTCCTTCATGTCAGCCAGGATGACAGGATTAGACTCCTCGGTCTTCATGCCGGCGTACTTGCCGGCGTAGTCGGTGTGGCGGCCACGGTCGTCCACGGGCACCACCATCTCCATGCCGTAGCGGCGGCAGGTCTGGTAGTCGTCGGCGCCGAAGCCGGGAGCGGTGTGGACGCAGCCGGTACCGGAGTCCATGGTGACGTAGTCGGCCAGCAGCAGGCGGGAGGTCTTATCCAGGAAGGGGTGCTGGGCCAGCATATTCTCGAAGAAGGAGCCGGGGTGAGTCTCGGCGATCTCCCAGGACTCAAAGCCGCCCACCTTCATGACCTTCTCCACCAGGGCCTCGGCCATGATATAGGTCTCACCGTTGGGAGCCTTCACCAGGGCGTAGCTCTCGTCGGGGTGGAGGGCGATGGCCAGGTTGCCGGGCAGCGTCCAGATGGTGGTGGTCCAGATCACGAAGAACAGCTTGCTGTGGTCATAGGCGGCCAGCTTGCCCTGGTCGTCCTTCATCTGGAACTTCACGTACACGGTGGTACAGGGGTCGTCCTGGTACTCGATCTCGGCCTCGGCCAGGGCGGTCTCGTCGTTGGGGCACCAGTAAACGGGCTTGAGGCCCTTGTAGATATAGCCCTTCTTGTACATCTCCCCGAACACCTTGACCTCCTCGGCCTCAAAGCCGGGGTCCATGGTCTTGTAGGGATGCTCCCAGTCGGCCAGCACGCCGATGCGCTTGAAGCCCTCCATCTGGATGTCGATATACTTCTGGGCGTAGTTGTGGCAGGCGGTACGGAACTCGGGAACGCTCATCTGCTTGCGGTTGAGCTTCTGCTCCTTGATGATGGCGCTCTCGATGGGCATGCCGTGGTTATCCCAGCCGGGGATATAGGGGGTGTAGTAGCCCCGCATGGCGTACATACGGGTAATGAAGTCCTTCAGGGACTTGTTGAGGGCGTGGCCCATATGCAGGTTGCCGTTGGAGAACGGAGGGCCGTCGTGGAGGGAGAAGAGAGGCTTGCCCTCGTTCTTCTTCAGCATCTCGTTGTACAGGTCCATATCGTTCCAGCGCTGGAGCATGTCGGGCTCCCGCTTGGGCAGACCGGCCCGCATGGGGAAGTCGGTCTGGGGGAGATTGATGGTCTTATTGTAGTCCATGTCTCGTGTTCCTCCATTTATTGATACTCAAAGATTACGGTTTTACAAGCCGCGCAGAGATAAGCAGGATATTCCACAAAGTCAAAGAGGGTATCTGGGGGCGGGGTGGGTTTGAGCCGTACCCTGCCCTTGCGGGGAAAGGGAAATTGCCCGCGCTCAGGGGCCCACTCCAGCTGGCAGATTTTCCCCGGAATCATCCAGCCAAGGGACATTTCGTTTCCACATTTGGGGCAGTTCATCAAAGCCACTCCTCTCAGAAAACAAAAAAACCCTTGTCTCAACAAAGAGACAAAGGCAATATCCTCTGCGGTACCACTCTTCTTGCCGGACAAACACGTCCGGCCACTCAAGTTCTGCCCGGTAACGGGGGCGTCCGGAGAGGCCTACTTAAGTTCAGCCCTCTGCTCCAAGGTGATGTTCCCCGGCTCCTCCCGTCCGCCTTGCACCTAAACGGCGGCTCTCTGTGCGTCTCAGAGGCGGGTACTTTTCCTTTTCCACGCGGTTTTCCTTATTTGCCAGAATATCTTATCTGTTTTTTGAGTTGATGTCAAGGGGGAAGGGGGTTCATTTTTTCACCAAAGAGACGAGTGTTCCTTTTTGCTGGCCCAAAAAGGAACCAAAAAGGCACCAGGGGGCTTCCTTCGATGAACACCTGGCTTGCGCCGGTGTTCATAGGCGTTGCCCCCTGGACCCCCGGCTACGGAGGACGCCCTCCTGGAAGATGGGCACTTGCGTCCGGCGGCTTCGAACACAAGACCTTGCTTCCTTCTTGCCTCGGGGGCACAGGCCCCTACAAGGTAGAAATTTGAAAGTATCCGCGCTGTACGCACACCACCTAGTCTGGCAAAGCTGTGGCAGCCGGGCAATCGATGACGACCGCACCAAACAGGTAGGGGCGCACCAGGCGGTGTACGATAGAGAGCAAAAACTTGCAAATTTTGATGGCAATAGGCCCCAGTGGGCCGAGTGGAGAGGGGTGCACGGTCAAAATTTAGGCCGCCGGAAGAGAGTAAGAGGCCAAAGGGACCCGCTCCCGTAACAGGGGGACCGGGGGAAAGGTGACTATGAGCGCCCGCTCCGCGTAGGCGCTCATCGGAGCCGTCCCCCGGCGATCTTTGGTTCTTTCCATCGCTGGAAAGAACACTCCTCGCTCCCCGCCCCGCAGGGCGGAACCCTCCAAACAAAAAAGTGGGAGCGACGGAACACGTCACTCCCACAAAAATCTCTCTTACGGGCGCAGAGGCAAAGCAAAGCTTTGCACAAAGCTTTTTTGCCTACTTTTTTCTCGAAAAAAGTAGGTTAGTTGAATTTATAAATCTTCCGAGCCAGACGATAAAGTCCCACCGACAGCTTCCGTCCCTGATAGCCGGGGAAAGCAGTAAAGGCGGACACAGCGCGGTACTTCATCTTGTGGTAGATGCCGGAGTCCACGGTACGCAGGTACTCCCACAGCTGGGTGCGCTTGCCCAGGGCCTCGGGGGAGCTGTCAATGACCAGGAAGATGGAGGAAATGGCCATCATCATAGCCAGGTAGTTGAACATATACCGGCCCAGCTTCTTGTGCTCCGCAGAGACCTGGCGCAGGTCGTGGGAGTCAATCATGTGGTAGGTGACCCGCAGCTGCTGGTCCACCCGAGTGACCATCACCTTCTCGTTGACGCTCTGGTCGGAGCGGCCGATAAAGTAGCGGTACAGGTCCACATCCAGGTAGTACATGTTCTTCACATAGGGCAGGGGCTGGTAGACAAAGATGTTGTCCACATAGAAGGTGTGCTTGGGCAGCTCCAGCCGGCAGGCGCGCAGCATCTCGGTGCGGTAGATGACCGAGTGCATCAGCAGGTACTGGGAGGGCCGGAAGCGGCCGATCTCGTTCCAGGTGAACACGCGGCCCTCGGGGAACACGTTGGTGTACTTCATCACCTTCTGCGTGTTGTCCTCCACGTGCTCATAGACGTAGTTGGCGATAAAGAGGTCCAGCGGCTGCTCCGCCCCGGCGAACGCCCTCAGCTTGTCCAGAACGGCCTTCAGGGCCGCCTCGTCCAGCCAGTCGTCGGAGTCCACCACCTTATAGTACATCCCTTGGGCGTGGCGCAGGCCCTGGTTGACCCCTTCGCCGTGGCCGCCGTTCTCCTGGTGGATGGCCCGCACGATGTCCGGGTACTCCGCTTGATAGCGGTCGCAGATGGCGGGGGTGTCGTCCTTGGTGGAGCCGTCGTCCACCAGGATGATCTCGATGTCGTCGCCGCCCTGGAGCAGGGTCTCCACGCAGTGCTCCATATAGGCAGCGGAGTTATAACAAGGGACGGCAAAGGTAATCAGCTTATCCATATGTAATTATCTCCTCTCGTCGGAGGGGGCACGGGTGTTCCGCGCCCCGGCGGCTCACGCCGCAATCACTTCAGCAGCTCTTCAGCCAGGTCCAGCGCCCGGCCGGCGATAGCGTCCATATTGTAGTATTTGTACTCCGCCAGGCGGCCCAACAGGTGGAGGTTTGGGAACTTCTCCGCCAGGGCCTTGTACTGGCCGTACTGGGCATTGTTGTCCGGGTTAATGATAGCGTAGTAAGGGGTCTCTCCCGGCGCTCCGGTATAGGCGCGGGAGTACTCCTTCACGATGGTGGTCTTCCCGGGCACCTTCTGGCCGGTGAGGTGCTTAAACTCGGTGATGCGGGTATAGTCCTCGTCCACGGTGTAGTTCACCGTGCCGTAGCCCTGGAAGTCGTCCTGGGGAAGGGTCTCGAAGCGGAAGTCCAGGGTGCGGTAGGGGAGGGGGCCAAACTGGAAGCCAAAGAGCTCGTCGGCCTGGCCGGTGTAGATGACGGGGCCGTCAAAGACTTCGCCATCCACCTTGATCTGCTCCCCGCTCACATCCAGCCGCTTCAGGGCGTCGCAGCCCAGCTCCACGGTGATGTTGGGATGGTCCAGCATCCGCTCAAACATGGGGGTGTAACCCTCCTGAGGCATGCCCTGGAAGGCGTCCTGGAAGTAGCGGTCATCCCGGGAGAGGAACACCGGCACCCGGGCGGTGGTGTTGGGGTCGATCGCCTCCGGCTTTTGTCCCCACTGCTTCATGGTGTAGTGGACAAACACGTGCTCGTACACATAGTCGGCCAGAGCGGCGATCTCGGGGTCAGCGTTCTGCCGCAGCTCGAGAATGGTCACCTTCTGCTCCGCGCCGTACTCGGCCAGCAGCTTGTCCCCCAGGCGCTTGCCCTCCTTGGGACCAAAGGCGGTCTCCAGGGAGGTGAGGTTGAAGGGGACCGGGTAGGTCATGCGGCCCCCGGCATTGTCGGGGATGTTGGCGATGACCCGGTGCTGGTAGTCCCGCCAGGGAGTAAACCGGGACAGCCAGTCAAAGACCCGCTTGTCGTTGGTGTGGAAGATATGGGGGCCGTACTGGTGAATGAGCACGCCGGCCTGGTCCAGACAGTCGTAGGCGTTGCCGCCGATATGGTCCCGGCGCTCCAGAACCAGCACCCGCTTGCCGCCCTGCTCTGCCAACTGCCGGGCGCACACCGCCCCGGCATAACCCGCGCCGACCACCAGCGCGTCAAAGGTACGCTCCAACTTGTATCCCGCCTTTTCTTTATCATCAGACCGGACAGGCTGTCCTGTCCAGATAGAATCAGTATACCATAGTTGCCCGGACCAGGGCAATGAAAAAAGTATAAAGGATACCTTAAGGTGTGGTTAGTCAATTCTTTAAAACCAGTCCTCCCCTCCAGTGCCAGAAACTGGCTCTGCGGTCCCAGACACAGCGGACAGCGCTCCGGCGCCCCCTCCTCATACTGGGTGTGGCCGCAGACAGTGCACCGCCACAGGCAGGGGAGAGGCCGGGCAAACAGCTCCCCATCCTCCAGCCGCCCAGCCCACCGGGCAAACCGGTCCCCGTGGGTCTCGTCCACCTGGGCTACCCGCTCAAACTGCCGTCCATGGACCCGCTCCTGCTCCGCCGTGCGCACAAACAGCAGCTCCACCACCGCCAGCCCATCCCGGTGGGCCGCTCCCGCCGCCAGCATATACCGGCTGCGGGCCAGATTTTTCTCCGCCAGCCCCCGGGCCAGATTTTCCAGAGTACGGCTGGGCACATCCATACCAAACGCCTCCTTTTTTGCTCCTTTGTTCCATTTAGTATTGCCAGCCAGAACAAAATTACATGCCCTTTTCGAAATTCTCCTGGATTTTAACAATTTTTTTACGGAATACCCCGCTTGTCCTTGCCTTTCCCCAGGGGAGCGGGTATAATAAAGGCAATTCGGGGTGTCTTGTCACCCCCATGTGAGGAGGCTGCCCCAGCCATGAAAGCAAAAACAAACCTGACCATGCTCTGCGACTTCTACGAGCTGACCATGGGCAACGGCTATTTCCAGACCGGACTGGCCGACCGGATCTGTTACTTTGACGTGTTTTACCGCTCCGTCCCCGACAAGGGAGGCTTCGCCATCGCGGCGGGCCTGGCCCAGGTGGTGGAGTACATCCAGAACCTGTGCTTTGACGAGGAGGACATCGCTTACCTCCAGTCCAAGGGCTGCTTTGCCCCGGAGTTTTTAGATTATCTGCGTACCTTCCGCTTTACCGGCGACATCTGGGCCGTGCCCGAGGGCACCCCCATCTTCCCCGGCGAGCCCATCCTCACCGTGCGGGCCCCCGCCATCCAGGCCCAGTTTATTGAGACTTTTGTGCTGCTGTGCCTCAACCACCAGTGCCTCATCGCCACCAAGTCCAACCGCATCGTCCGGGCCGCCGAGGGCCGCCCGGTGGCGGAATTCGGCTCCCGCCGGGCCCACGGCCCCGACGGCGCTCTGCTGGGCGCCCGGGCCAGCTACATCGCCGGCTGCTCCGCCACCGCCTGCACCATGGCCGACCAGCACTACGGCTCTCCCGCCACCGGCACCATGGCCCACTCCTGGGTGCAGATGTTCCCCGACGAGTACACCGCCTTCAAGACCTACTGCCAGCTCTATCCGGAAAACGCCATCCTGCTGGTGGACACCTATAACGTGCTGAAATCCGGCGTGCCCAATGCCATCCGTGCCTTCAAAGAGGTGCTGGAGCCCATGGGCATCACCAAGTGCGGTATCCGCCTGGACTCCGGCGACCTCACCTACCTGTCCCGGAAGGCCCGGGAGATGCTGGACGAGGCGGGTCTTACCAGCTGCAAGATCTTTGCCTCCAACGCCCTGGACGAGTACATCATCCGGGATCTGGTGCGCCAGGGCGCCCGTATCGACTCCTTCGGCGTGGGCGAGCGGCTCATCACCTCCCGCTCCGAGCCGGTGTTCGGCGGGGTATATAAGCTGGTGGCCATCGAGGATGAGAGCGGCAATATCATTCCCAAGATCAAGATCAGCGAGAATGCCGCCAAGATCACTACTCCCCACTTCAAGAAGATCTACCGTATCTTCTCCAAGGACACGGGCAAGGCGGAGGCCGATCTCATCTGCCTGCACAACGAGGAGTTTGACTTCACCCAGCCTCTGGAACTCTTTGACCCCGACGCCACCTGGAAGCGCAAGACCTACACCGACTATGAGGCCCGGGAGTTGATGGTCCCCATTTTCCTGAACGGTGAACTGGTCTATCAGGTGCCCGACCTCCAGGCCAGCCGCTCCTACTGCCAGCGGCAGGTGGATTCCCTGTGGGACGAGGTAAAGCGCTTTGAGAACCCCCACAACTACTATGTGGACCTGAGCCAGAAGCTGTGGGACATCAAGCAGAACCTCCTGAACAGCCACGACATGCACTAACTTTTTTTGAGAAAAAAGTTGGCAAAAAGCCTTCTGCTAAGCTTCGCTTTGCCTCTGCGCCCACCGCTTTCTTGAAAGAAAGCTTGGCAAAGAACTTTGTGGGAAACTTCGTTTCCCTTCCGCGCCTGTAAGAAATATATTTATGGGAATGACGTATTCCGTCGCTCCCACTCTTTTGCGCAGAGTATTGTACCTTGAGGGCAGAAATTTCACTCATAAGGAAGGAAGCTATCATGTCTTATCGCATTGCCTGTATTGATTTAGGCGGCACTATGATTAAAAGCGGCCTGTGGGACGGAACTGCACTGTCTCACACCCAGCAGACTCCCACCCACTCTCAGGAGGGCGCCCAGGCGGTGCTGGACCGGGTGATTACTCTGGTCCGTGCTATGGGCCCCATTGACGGGGTAGGCCTGTCCACCGCCGGAGAAGTAGAGCCGGAGAGCGGCCGTATTCTATTATGTGACAATATCCCCGGTTACACCGGCATGGAGGTGGGCCGTCTGCTCACTCAGGAGCTGGGAGTGCCGGCCGCAGTGGAAAACGATGTCAACGCTGCCGCTCTGGGCGAGGCCTTCCACGGCGCGGCCCAGGGGGCCCGCCACAGCCTTATGGTCAGCTATGGTACCGGAGTAGGCGGAGCTTGCATTCTGAATGGGCAGCTCTACCGGGGCATGGCCAGCGCCGGAGAATTCGGCGGCATGTTGGTCCACCCGGAGGATCTGCAGGCCGATGACCGGGGTTCGGGCAGCTATGAGCGTTACGCCAGCACCACCGCCTTGGTCCGCATGGCCCGGGAACTAGATCCCACCTTCACCGATGGCCGCGCTATCTTTGCCCGCCTGGCTGAGCCTGCTGTGTCCCAGTTGGTGGACCGCTGGTGCGGCGAGGTGGCTTTGGGTCTGGTCGGCCTGATCCACGCCTTTGCCCCGGAGCGGGTAATTTTAGGCGGCGGGGTCATGGAGGCCCCACAGGTCCTGCCCCGGGTGGAGGCTCGGGTGCATCCCCTGCTGAAGTCCAGCTTCTTGGGCTGCCGTCTGGTCGCTGCTCAGCTGGGCAACCGGGCCAGCATGATTGGCATGGGCTGTACCGTCCAACAAAACCTGAACTAAGCAATCAAAGAAGGCCGTCCCTGCCGGGACGGCCTTCTTTGATTTGAGATTTTAAGTTATGCCGCCGGCTGGGCGGTATTCTCGCCTGTGTCGGCCTGGTTGGACGCGGCACGGCCATCGATAGTCAGGGAGTAACCGTCCAGAATGGAGCCGCCCTCCTCAGTAGCTGCGTGCTCAATTGTCACCTTGTCGCCCACGTTCAGAATGACAGCCAGTTCATCCTTGGCCGCCGACAGGGAGTAGAAGACCTGCTCGCCGTCCAGGCGAACAAAGTAGTAGGTGTTTCCGTCCAGCACAGCGGAGCGGATCTCGGCCACGGTGCCCTCAGCGGTGGTCTGAGGCACCTCTTCCGGCTTGGTGATGCCCTTGTCCGAGAGCTGGCGCACATAGGTCTGTTCACACTGGGATACAGTGGTGCCGGTGGCCACGATCTGATACTGGGCCACGTTGACCATAGCGTACATCTTCACCAGACTGCTCTGGTCCTTCAGGGGGATGAAGTAGGTGGGCTCCCCGGCGATGTTGAGCAGCAGGGGGAAGGTAGCAGTGTAGCCCAGATCCTGCACCACACCCTGGGCCGACGACATGGCCGCGTACTCGGTGGCTCCGGGGGCGTCGTAGAAGCGGGTCTCCTTGGTGCGCTGGTTGCTCAGCAGGAAGCCCAGGTTGGACTGGTCGGCGTTGGCGGAGGTGACGCCGGTGTACACATATACATCGTCGTTGAGGGCGATGTAGTTATACCCTTCGGTGGTCACGGTCACGTCCCGCTGACCCAGCACGGAGTTGATAAAGCCGTTGATGAGGGTGCCGTGGTAGTCGTACTGCTCCATAATGAGCTGGGGGGTGTACACGTTGTCCACCCAGCTGGGCACGTCGGCAATGTCGTAGTAGGTGCTCTCGCCGGTGATGGCGTTGCAGAGCACCGCGCCCTTAATGTCGGTGCCGCCGAACAGGCCGATGGTTTTCACCACCCGGGGCGCGATCCACCAGGGCTGGCCATCCTCGTCGATTTCAAACTTGGGGCTATCGAACATATAAGTGGGATACTGGAAGCGGAGATGGCGCATAATGTTGCGGTTCAGGGGCTCGGAGAAGGAGTACTTCATGCCCTCCTGGAGCCGCACCACGCTGGCTTCCTGAGTCACCATGTCCACCACCACATAGGCGGGCAGACCCTCGCCCCGGTTGGTAAACCATTTGATGAGGTCGGCGTAGGCAATGGGGGAGACCCGCACCGGCCGGCCCTGGTAGTTGATCTGCACCGACTGCTTGGAGGGGTACTCAAACTGGCTGACCATGTCGCTGAGGGTACCCATCTGCCGGTCGCCCAGGTACTCGGCGCTGTCCCGGTCCAGGGTGGGGATCTTGTCAAAGGAAATCTGGCTGATATCCTCGGCAAAGGTGCCGTTCTCCACAGTGAGCAGGTCCCAGTAGGCTCCCGCCCGGAAGATGGGCAGAGAGATGATCTGACCCACCAGAGCCACCACCACCAGCAGCACCATAAAGATGCCCACCGGCAGGCACTGCTGCTTGATAAAGCGGAAGTAGTCTCCCACCCGGGCCTTGCCAGAGGTCTTGCCGTCCCGGAAGCCGGAGGTCACCAGGGCAGAGGCCACATAGGCCAGACACAGCACAAAAATGAAGCTGTAAAAGTCCGGAGACTGCAGATTGATAGCGGGCAGGCCCAGATAGAAGTAGATAAAGCCTACCACCGCCGTCACCAGCAGGTTGATGAGGATCTTGCCCGGTTTGCTCAGGTTTTTCCGGGGCTTTTTTCCTTCGTTATTCAAGTTGGTTCTCCTCTCTGCGGTAAAATATACCGCTTGGAAATGATGCAAGTATACCTGTTTTTCTGGGAGAATGCAACGGGATTTTGACACTCTCGTCTAATTCTTAATCTGATTTAAAGAATCGCCGGTATGGTGAAGGCAGGCCCGGGGCATACTGACAGAAACAGGACGCCGTGCGTCTGGAAAGGATGATCCCTGTGCAAGTTAAGGATCTGATGAACCCCAGTGTGGTCACCATTGAGCCCACCTCCTCCGCCGCCCTGGCCGCCCGGCTCCTGAGCCGTCACAACGTGGGCGTGCTGCCAGTGTGCGGGGAGGACCGGAAGCTGCGTGGCATGGTCACCGACCGGGATATCGTACTGCGCTGTGTGGCCGCCGAGGAGGACCCCGCCCAGACCCTGGTGCGGGAGATCATGACCCGGGGGTGCGCCACGGTGTCGCCCCAGGACGATTGCCGGGCCGCCACCCAGCTCATGGCCCGCCAGCAGGTGCGCCGCCTGCCGGTGGTGGAGGGGGGAAAGCTGGTGGGCATCGTCTCCTTGGCCGACTTGGCCCGCAGCCAGCGCTTTGATATGGAGGCCGCTCAGGCGCTGGGGGAGATTTCGGAAAACATCGTCCGCCGTTAGCCCGCTTTCTTGAAAGAAAGCTTGGCAAAGAACTTTGTGGGAAACTTCGTTTCCCCTCTGCGCCCGTAAGAGAAATTTTTTGTGGGAGTGACATTCTGCGTCGCTCCCACTTTTTTATGGGTTCCGCCCTGCGGGGCGGGGAGGGGGACGGTTGTTCCTTTCTGAGCGATCAGAAAGGAACCAAAGAATCGCTGGGGGTTGATTCCGGTGAGCACCTTCGCGCAGCGGGTGCTCACAGTCATCTGCCCCCCAGACCCCCCGGCTACGGGAGCGTGTCCCTTCGGTTGTTTCGTAGTCCCCGGCGGCCTAAGTTTTGACTGTGCTCCATTCTACTCCCGGGCCTTAGGCCCTTTTACTATCAAAATTTGAAGGCATTGTCACTTTATATGTACACCGCCTGGTGCCTGCCTACCTGTTTGGTGCGGCACTGGTCGAACGGACCAGCTACCACAGTTCTGCCAGAGTAGGCGGTGTTATTTCAAGCGCACATCTTTTAATTTTCCAATTCGAAGGCCCCAGTGGGCCGAGGCAAGAAGAACTGCGGAGCTTGTTTCAGGTCCGCCGGGAGGTCATAACCCATCTCCCTGGAGGGCGTCCCCCGTAAATGGGGGTCCGGGGGAAAGGTGACTATGAGCGCAAGCAAAGGCGCAGCGCTCATCGGAGCCGTCCCCCGGCGGCGTTTTGGTTACTTTGCCGCCGCGGGCAAAGTAACATCCTCTCCCCAAAACAAAAACTCCCCCAGGGACAAGCCCTGGGGGAAATCCATCTTACCGATTCAAAATGTCCATAAACTCCTGTCCGGTGATGGTCTCATGCTCATAGAGGTACCCGGCGATCTCATGGAGCTTACTCTCGTTTTCCTTCAGCAGCTCCATAGCCTTCTGGTACTGTTCATCCACCAGCTGGGTGACCTTCTTGTCGATACGGGCCTGGGTCTCGGGGGAGCAGGCCAGGGAGGCGTCGCCGCCCAGGTACTGGTTGCTCACCGTCTCAAAGGCCACAAAGCCGAACTCCTCGCTCATGCCGAAGCGGGAGATCATAGACCGGGCCAGCTTGGTGGCCTGTTCAATGTCGTTGGAGGCTCCGGTGGTGATGGAGTGGAACACCAATTCTTCCGCTGCCCGGCCGCCGGTGTAGGTGGCAATCTTGTTGAGCAGCTCGTCCTTGGACATAAGGAAGTGGTCGCCGTCGTCCACCTGGAGGGTATAACCCAGGGCGCCGGAGGTGCGGGGGATAATGGTGATCTTCTGCACCGGGGCGGAGTGGTTCTGCAGCGCAGCCACCAGGGCGTGGCCCACCTCGTGGTACGCCACGATCTTCTTCTCCTCGTCGGAGAGCACCCGGCTCTTCTTCTGGTAGCCCGCAATGACCACCTCCACGCTCTCCTGCAGGTCCTCCTGGGTGGCAAACTGCCGTCCCGACCGTACCGCCCGCAGGGCGGCCTCGTTGACGATATTGGCCAGCTCCGCGCCGGAGGCACCGGCAGCAGTCTTGGCGATGGGTTCAAAGTCCACGTCCTCCGCCAGACGGATCTTCCGGGCGTGGACCTTCAGGATCTCAATGCGGCCCTGGAGGTCGGGCAGCTCCACGGGAATACGCCGGTCAAAACGGCCGGGACGCAGCAGAGCGGGGTCCAGACTGTCGGGGCGGTTGGTAGCGGCCAGCACCACCACGCCCTTGGAGCCGTCAAAGCCGTCCATCTCGGTGAGCAGCTGGTTGAGTGTCTGCTCCCGCTCGTCGTTGCCGGCCAGCTGACCGTCACGCTTTTTGCCAATGGTATCGATCTCATCGATGAAGACGATACAGGGGGCCTTCTCGTTGGCCTGCTTAAAGAGGTCACGCACCTTGGCGGCGCCCCGGCCTACGAACATCTCCACAAATTCACTGCCTGCGATGGAGAAGAAGGGGACGTTGGCCTCACCGGCCACAGCCTTGGCCAGCAGGGTTTTGCCGGTGCCCGGAGGGCCTACTAGCAGCGCGCCCTTGGGCAGCTTGGCTCCGATGGCGGCGTACTTGGCCGGGTCGTGGAGAAAGTCCACGATTTCGCTGAGCAGCTCCTTGGCCTCGTCCTCACCGGCCACGTCGGCAAAGCGGATGCCGCTGGAGGAGGGGACATATACCTTGGCGCCTGAGCCGCCGCCCATACCAAACATCATGCCGTCCGCGCCGCCCATGCTCTTCTGCATCCGCTTGCGGATAAAGTAGCCAATGAGCAGGAAGGGCACCAGGGGCAGCACCCACCCCACCAGAATGGAGGTGAGCAGTCCGGGCTGGGTATCGATGCGGTTGATATCGCCGCCGTGCTCATAGACCCGCTGGACCATCTCGGTATCGCTGTCGATGGCGGTAGTCTTGTAGATCTTCTCCTGAGCCTTGTCGGTAAAGGTGATCTCATCCCCTTCGATCTGCACCAGACCGATGTTGTCCTCATAGGTCATGGACATGAAGGTGGAGTAGCTCACCTCCTGAACCTGTTTTTCCAGCACAGACGGGAAAAACGTCATGTTCAGCACCATTAAAATAAGCATACCAATGAGATAATAGAAAACTAGGGGGCGCTTGGAAGGTTTTTTCACTTCCTGCATAAAAGCTCCATCCTTTCTGATCTCCCCTTGGGGAAGAAACGTGATCTGTTATCACGAATTTACTTTATCTTAGTCCATTTCCCAGTAAAATCAAATTTTAAGTGTGAATAAATTATGTTTCTTTTATGAACAAAACGCAAGGGACAGATGTGGCTTTTGGGGCAAAGAAAGTGGGAGCGACGCAGAACGTCACTCCCACAAAAAATCTCCCTTACGGGCGCAGAAGGGAAACGAAGTTTCCCGCAAAGTTCTTTGCCAAGCTTTCTTTCAGGAAAGCTTGGGGGTCTTCTGCTCAAACCCCAGGCGCTCCAGGCGGTTCTGGGGGATCATAGCCCGGAAGAAGGACACCCGAGGCAGGGCGGCCAGCAGCACGCTGCCCAGGATATAGCAGGCCAGCAGCTCACCAAAGCCCACGGTAAAGGCGTTGAAGGCGTAGGCGGGCCAGAAGGCGGGACCAAAGCCTCCCACCTGGTACCAGGCGCACTCCGCGCCCACGATGACCGCGTTGCACAGAACCGGGGGCAGGGGAGCCAGATACCGGTTAGGCATGTGCCGGGTCAGAATGCAGGCAATCAGGGTAGCGGCGGTACCGAAGATCACGTCCAGGGAATAGGGGGAAAACAGGTTGGCAATAAAGCAGCCCACGACCAGTCCCGGCGCGGTGGCAGGGAACAGGAAGGGCAGCACGGTGAGGGCCTCGGACAGGCGCACCTGGATGCCGGTAAAGGCGGGGATAGGCAGGATCAGGGTGAGAACCGCATACACCGCCGCGATGATGGCGGCCAGAGACAGGTCTCGGGTGGTAAATTTGCGCATAAAAAAACCTCCATTTTATTATTTAGAGAACGGCGGGGCATTTTTGTTGCCCCCCGAACGAACCCGAAACAATACGATTTGCGCTTCGCATTGTCACGCTGCGGATTGGACACACGGCCGGGTCGATAACTTCGCCGACTTCGCCGCCAAACAGAAGTCGTCTACGCCTTCTTGGTTTGCCGGCATCCGCTCTGGCGTTATCTCCCCTGTGTGTCTATCCTCCGCGCTTCGGGCTTGGACGAGACAGATACAAACTCGTCGCTGGTATCTTATCACACCTCAGGCCCTTTGTCAACCCGCTTTTTCTCTTGACTGCCGCTGCAAAAACACATGCAAAATCAGTTTGGATGTTGTATAATATAGTCAAATCGTTGGCGGTCTCCCGCCCGGCGAAGGAGGTTAATCGGTTATGAAGAAAAGTATCATCACCGTCAGTCGGGAGTTTGGCAGCGGCGGACGCACCATCGGCAAGACGGTGGCCCAGCGCCTTGGCATCCCCTACTACGACAAGGAACTGGTCAAACAGGTGGCTCTGGAGAGCGGCTTTGACCCCAAGTACATTGAGGAGCAGGGGGAGTTTGCCCCCGGCAAGCCCCACTTTGCCTTCTCCTTTTTGGGCCGGGGCGTCCCCGGTGTCATGGGCGGCATGACCGCCGCCGACTTTTTGTGGACCATCCAGCACAACGTCATTCGGGACCTGGCAGACAAGGGTCCCTGTGTCATCGTGGGCCGTTGCGCCGACTACATTCTGAAGGACCGCACCGACTGTCTGCACACCTTTATCCACGCCAGCATGGACTTCCGTGCCCACCGCATCGTGCGGCTGTACGGCGAGTCGGAGGTGGCCCCGGAGAAGCGGCTGCAGGACAAGGACGCCCGCCGCCGCATCAACTACAAGCACTACACCGATCGGGAGTGGGGCATGTCTCAAAACTACCACGTGTGCCTGGACTCCAGCGTGCTGGGGATCGACAAGTGTGTGGACATCATTCTGGATCTGGCGGAAAACTGCCCGGACACCACAGAATAAGCCGAATTAAAAAACAGGCGGTGATTTTCCAATGAAAAATCACCGCCTGTTTTTCTTAATCCACGCCCCGCAGCTCCACGGAAGGCACCCAGGGCCGCACCAGCGCAGCAAATTCTTGCAGGTGATCCCGGTCCCAGGGGTGCAGCCCCTCCTGAATCACCGTGTCCCGGTCTACAAAAGACTGCAAAAAGTATCGCTTCGCCCCGGAAAGCCAGGGACCAATGGCGCGAAAACTGTCTTCGTCGTGCAGTTCCCGCACCACCGTGGTGCGAAACTCATAGTCCACCAGGCCCTCCAGCAAAAAGCCCACGCTCTCCCGGATGGGACCCACGTCCAGACCCGGCACGCCCACCGTCTCCGGGTAGCGCTCCGGGCTGTTTTTCACGTCCATAGCCACATAGTCCACCAGCTTGCGCTCCACCAGGTCCACCAGCGCCCGGGGGTGGCTGCCGTTGGTATCCAGCTTCACCGGGTAGCCCAGGGCCTTCACCGCCTCCAGCAGCTGGGGTAGGTCTGGCCGCAGCAGCGGCTCTCCGCCGGTGATGCACACCCCGTCCAGCAGACCCTGGCGCTTTTTCAAAAAGGCCAGCAGCTCCTCCTGGTTCATCTCCGCCGGGGCAGGGGAGAGGACCAGCTCCCCGTTGTGACAGAAGGGACATCGAAAGTCACACCCTCCCAGAAAAACCGTACAGGCCACCTTGCCGGGGTAGTCCAGCAGGGTCATTTTTTGCAGGCCCTGGATCTCCATGACCGTTCCCCTCCTTCGTTTTCTTGGTTTTTCTATTTTACCACCTGGCGCTGTATGGTGAAAGGTAAAAATCTACATCCTGTCTGGAAATTCCCCGTTGTACCCGGGCAGAGAACATGATAAAATAGAGTCCATCTTACTTGTATTATGTCGCCTTTCAAGGAGTTTTCTTATGCTGTACGCCCTGCTTGTGGCCGCTCTGGTGGCCCTGGACCAGCTGGTAAAATATCTGGTGGTTCAAAATATCCCCCTGGGGCATCACGTGCCCTTTCTGCCCTACATTCTGGACCTGACCTACGTGCAGAACACCGGCGCCGCTTTCTCTCTGTTCAACGAGCACACCTGGATTTTGACCCTGATCTCCCTGGTGATGTCGGTGGTTTTGGCGGTGGCTCTGGTGAAAAAGTTCTTCCGCCACCCCCTGGGCCGGGTGTGTCTGGCTTTGCTGCTGGCGGGAGCCGTGGGCAACCTCATCGACCGGGCGCTTCAGGGCTACGTGGTGGACATGTTCAATGTGTTGTTTATGAACTTTGCCGTCTTTAATGTGGCCGACATCTGCGTGGTGGTGGGCGGCATCGGAGCCGCCCTGTACTACCTGCTGCTGTGGGACAAGCTGGAGGGACCCAAGTCCCGGGAGAACAACCTGTGACCCCCCTTATTCTGACCGCCCAGGAGGGGGGCGAGCGGCTGGACGCCTTTGTGGCCAGCCAGGTGGAGGGCCTGACCCGCTCCGCCGCCCAGCGCTTGCTGGAACAGGGGGCGGTGACCAGCGGGGGAAAACCTCTGAAAAAGAACGCTAAGACCACCCCCGGCATGGTGGTGGAGGTGCTGCTCCCCGACCCTCAGCCGGTGGAGATCGTGCCTCAAAATATCCCTCTGAACGTGGTATACGAGGATGACGACGTGATCGTCGTGAATAAGCCGGTGGGGCTGGTGGTTCATCCCGCTCCCGGACACCCCGACGGCACCTTGGTCAACGCCCTGCTCTACCACTGCGGGGACTCCCTGTCGGGCATCAACGGGGAGCTGCGCCCGGGCATTGTCCACCGCATTGACCGGGACACCTCCGGCCTTATTATCGCGGCCAAAAACGACCGCGCCCATCTGGCTCTGGCCGCCCAGCTTCAGGACCACACCCTGGCCCGGGTGTACGAGGCGGTCGCGGTGGGCGGCTTCAAAGAGGACAGCGGCACGGTGAACGCCCCCATCGGCCGCCACCCGGTGGACCGGAAGAAGATGGCGGTGGACCCCAAGGGCCGCTCGGCGGTGACCCACTGGAAGGTGCTGGGGCGCTATCCCGGCTACACCCACCTGGAGTGCCGTCTGGAGACCGGCCGCACCCACCAGATCCGCGTCCACATGGCCTATCTGGGCCATCCCCTGCTGGGCGATACGGTGTATGGGTCAAAAAAGCCGGTGCCAGGCCTGGCAGGCCAGTGCCTCCACGCCCGGCGGCTGCGCTTTATCCACCCCACCACCGGACAGCCGGTGGAGCTGGAGTGCTCCCTGCCTGAATGGTTTATCAATTTGCCCGTTTTTCGTCAGAATCAGAACTAAAAACACCCCAGAACCTAAGGTTCCGGGGTGTTTTATGTATCAGATTTACTTGATCTCGTAGTCCCGGCCGAACTGCAGCTCCCCGAAGTCGATGCGGGTGGTCTGCTCCATGTCGTCGTGCTCAGGCTCCTTGCCCCCCTGGGCGGGGAACTCGGCGGTGTCGGACAGGTCCTGGCCCTGGCGTGCCTTCTCGTTCTCCTCCTTGGCCTCGGCCATGGCCTTGGCCACCAGACGCTGCACGCTGTCGTCAATGTCGGAGACCGCCTGGTCTACCGCATCGGTCTGGGCGGGCTGCTCCGCCTGAGGCTGCTGGGGCGTGATCTGGTCCAGCTGGTCCAGATAGGTCTGGGCCTGCTGATGCAGAGCCTTCACCTTCTGCACATAGGCGGCGGTCTCCTGCTTGGCGCAGGACAGACGATACTGCTCCGCCTCCACCTCCTTGCGGATGGACTCCACCTGCTGCTGGGCCTCAGCCTGGGCCTGCTGCAGCATCTGGTCCCGCTGGTCCTGGGCTTCCTTCACCAGCTCGTCCGCCATCCGCTGGGCGGTCATCAGCGCCTTTCGCATGGCTTCTTCCGTGGAACGGTACTCCTCCACCTTTTCCACCAGCACCTTCATTTTGCTTTTCAGCACCGCGTTTTCGCTGTAAAGGGCGCTGTAATCCTCGGTCAGTACGTCCAGGAACTCGTCCACCTGGGCCATATTGTATCCGCCAAAGGACGCCTTGGGAAAGGCGCGCTCAGAAACCTCCTGCGGAGTCAGCATAGTAATCCCCCCAAAATCTTATCTGTTGTGCCCGCAACCGGGCAGGGCAGGGCTATTTAGAAATACAGCCCGTTGTTCTCCAATTCGTCAATGAGATCGCCCAGGATATCCACATTGTAGGGCGTGATGATGTAAGTGCTGATAGCCACCTTCTTGATCTTGCCCTCGTTGGCGTAGGCCACGCCGGACAAAAAGTCCAGCAGACGGCGGGCGATCTCCTTGTTGGTGGACTCCAGGTTAAGCACCACCGTGCGCTTCTCCCGCAGGTGGTCGGCGATCTCACTGGCATTCTCAAAGCGCTCGGGCTTTACCAGCACCACCTGCAGCTGCGTGGCCGCCCGGATGTTGACCACCTTGTTGCTGCGGCGGGCTTCCAGCTCGTCGATGGGCGCATAGCTCTGCTCGCTGCGGGCGGGACGCTCCCGGCGCTCCACGGGACGGTGAGACGCATCAAAATCTTCGTCAAACTCGTCCTCTTCCTCATCCTCATAGGGGTGGGCCAGGCGCTTGAACTCGTCTAAAAATCCCATGGTAGTAACCCTCTTTTCTCTGGAATATATCTCTGCGTTATTGTTTTGCCATGGGGGGCCGAGGCCCAAACAGGGCCGTACCCACCCGCACCAGCGTGGCGCCCTGGGCAATGGCGTCCTCATAATCGCCGCTCATCCCCATGGACAGGCAATCCATATCATCTTGATTATGGGCTATTTTTTCCTTTATGTCAACATAAAGCTTCTTCATAATGGAAAAATAAGGAGTATTGTCTCCGGGCTTCTGGGCGATGGGCGGAATCGCCATCAGACCCCGCAGACGCACGTGCTCCAAGGACTGAGCCAGCTGGGCCAGCTCCCAGGCCTCATCGGGGGTACAGCCCCCTTTGCTCAGCTCCCCGGCAACATTTACCTCCAGCAGCACGTCCTGCACCAGACCCAGCCTGTCCGCCTGGCGGTCAATGGCCCGCAGCAGCCGCTCCGAGTCCACCGAGTGGATGAGGTCCACCTTGCCCACCACCTTGTTTACCTTGTTGGTCTGCAGGTGGCCGATGAAGTGTACCTGAGCGCCCTCATAGGCGTTGGCCTCCAGGTGGGCGGTGAGCTCCTGCACCCGGTTCTCGCCGCATACCGTGATTCCCGCGGCAATGGCTTCCCGGATGGTGTCGTCGGTCTGCACCTTGGTGGCAGCGCACAGGGTGATCTCCCCAGGATCCCGTCCGGCGGCCTTGGCAGCCGCCGTCATCTTTTCCCGTACTGCGTTCACATGCTCCTGAATGGACATCTTTGTTTCCTTCTTTCTTTTGTCCTTCCGCCCTTATGGGGCGGGCTGGTTCCATCAATACAGCAGCAGCTGTCCGTCGTACAGTCCTGTGGCCTGGCCGATGACCTCGTCCCCTGCCCGCAGAGCTTTTTTGTCCTCCCGCACCGACTGGACTACATAGAAATCGTCCCCCTCGGTGAGGATGGTCACAGGCTTGAACTCCGCCCGTCCGGCGGTGACCACATAGACCCCCAGGGTGTCGGTCTCAGTGGTCTCACCGGTCTCCTCGTCGGTGGAGGTGGTGGTGACCATGCGCAGAGCGCTCTTGGGCACCCGCAGACCAGTTCGGCTGTTGAAGATGAGCTCCGCCGTCTCCCGGCGCAGCAGAGTGGTCTGCTCCAGATAGCGGTCGCTGGAGAGAAGGACCACCGCCTGGCCCTGGCCGTCCTGGTTCACCTTCTCCACCTTCATGGAGATATCCTGGGTAAAATCTCCGGCAAAGCGGAGGGTGAGCGTTCCTTCCTGTTCCAGCCGCTCGCCCTCCTCCTGGGTGACCACGGCGGCAAAGTACCACTTGTCGGAGGAGATGAGCTTGCCCACGGCGGCACTGTCGCCGGCGGGGTTCTGATTCAGCAGGTCCTGCAGGGCCTGGGGGGTAAGGTTCCCGGCGCTCTCCGAATTGATGAGCCCCTCATACCCGTCCACCAGGGTGGAGAAGGTGCCCGACGTGGGCGCGGTGACCTGGGTAATGGCGGAGTAGCTTTGATTGCGCAGGGTCTGATACTGGGTCTCCAGCTCCTGAAGCCGGGTGGTGAGAGATTCGGCGCTCAGCTCGTCGCTGTAAGTGTACTCCCGACGCAGCACCTTGCCCTTGACCTCCAGCACCTGGTCCTCCAGGTCGCTGAAGTCCTGCTGGGCGCTGGCCGTCCGCAGCGACACCATGGCGTTTAAAATATCGTCGTTGAGCTTGGCCGCGGAGCTTACATCCTCTCCCTGGCCAAGGGCATATTGCAGCTGGGTGATCTCCAGGCGCAGGGCCTCCTGCTGCTCCTGGCTCTGGCGGGCCTGGTCGTCCCGGTAGATGAGAGCCACTGTCTGGTTGACGCCCACCTTTTCGCCCTCGCCCCGGGTCACATCCACAATGCCGCCGCTGCCGGAGAGAACCTGCTCATCCCGAATGATGAGGCCCTCGGTCTGGATGCTGTCGTTCAGGGTATAGCTGTACGTATAGGTGGTGGTAAAGGGGTCCTGGAAGGTTTTCCACAAGCTGATCAGAAAATACAGGACCAGCGCCCCGGCAAACAGGGCGATGACAAAGGTGATAAGGGGTCGTCCTTGTTTCATAGCGTTCTCTCTTTCTGCCCGCTGGCAGGGGGCTGGATCGATCTCCGGAGGGAATCAGCTCTCCGGAGAGGTAAGGGGAATGGGCCGCTCAGGTACAATGGTGGAAATAGCGTGTTTGTAAATCACCATCTGCTTGCCGTCGCTGCTCAAGACTACCGTAAAGGCATCAAACCCGGTGACATAGCCCCGCATCTGATAGCCATTCATCAAAAAAACCGTGATATTCCGGCGCTCCCGGCGGACCTGGGTGAGAAAGATCTCCTGAAGATTATTTGTTTTCTGCATATGTAGCACTCCTTTTTCTATGGCCGGAGTCCCGGCCTGAGTGCCCCTATGATATACCAAATTCTTCCATATATTCTGTCGAAGCCCGCCGCCCCTGCTCAAATTCCGGGGGATCGTCCCACCGCACCCAGCGGGTGTTGGGATTGCGGCCAAACCAGGTGAGCTGCCGCTTGGCATACTGGCGGGAGCGCAGCTTTACCACGTCGGCGGCCTCCTGCCAGGTCATCTCCCCAGACAGGGCCTGGGTAAACTCTTTGTAGCCGATGGCCTGCATAGCGGTGCATTTTGGGGAGATGCCGCTGGTGAGCAGCCGGCGCACCTCGTCCTCCAGGCCCGCCGCTACCATCTCGTCTACACGCTGGTCGATGCGCCGCCACATGGCCTGCCGGTCCTGGAAGGCCAGCCCGATGGTCAGGGCGTTATACCGGGGTGGAATGGCCTGAGTCTCCCGGTTGTGCTGGGTGATGGTCTTGCCGGTGGAGCGGTAGACCTCCAGGGCGCGGACAATGCGCTTGTGGTCGTTGGGGTGGAGGCGCTGTGCCGCCTCCGGGTCCACCTGGGCCAGGGCTTCCAGCATGGCCTGCCCGCCCTTTTCCGCCAGTTCCCGCTCCAGCTCACCCCGCAGGGCGCTGTCGGGGGAGAAGGGGGCAAAGGTGCGTCCGGACAGCAGGGAGTCGATGTACAGCCCTGTTCCACCGGCCACAATGGGCAGCTTGCCCCGCTCCAGCACGTCGTCCACACACCGGGCGGCCATCTCCACGTACCGGGCCACGGAGAAGTCCTCCTCCGGGTCGGCCACGTCGATCATGTGGTGGGGGATGCCCCCCATCTCCTCTTTGGTGGGCTTGGCGGTGCCGATGTCCATGGTGCGGTAGATCTGCATGGAGTCGGCGGAGATCACCTCGCCGTTGTGGCGCTGGGCCAGCTCCACCGCCATGCGGGTCTTGCCCGAGGCTGTGGGGCCGACGATCACTAAGATTTTAGGGGGCATGGGGGTTCACCTCTCTTGCGTGGGAGTTTACCTCTATTATACTCCCCCGGTCAATGGTCTATTTTGGCCCCTCATAGGTCTGGGGCATGGGCCAGGCGGTCACTGCGTTCCGGGCGGTCTCCAGCAGCTCCACCAGTGCGTCCAGCCGCTCAAACACGCCGGTCTCCTCATAAGCGCTCTTCCGCTTCCAGTCTTCCAGCATGACATCGTCCACATCAAAGCTGTCCATATCCGTCAGGACACAGACCATATGCTGGGTACTGTCAGGAAGCAGGGGCTCCACCCGAACCGAAGCCTTCTCCAACTTTTTCAAGCCCTGCCGCAGCTCGGCGCTCTGGAGCACCCACCGGGTAAACTGGGCGTTATCCGATTTTAGTCCCCGCTGAGCCGCCAGCTCCGGAGCTCCGAAATCCGGGGTGAGCTCTCCCTTGCCGCCCAGCATCTTATAGCCCTGCTCCAGCCCATCCAGTACGGTATTGAGCCCCCGGCGCACTGCGCCGCCGCCGGTGATTTTCAAGGTATAGGGGGCTTGGAGCTCCACCTGGCAGGTAACTGCCACTTTCCAGCTTACCCCGTAGCGGCCATAGTTGTCCAGCCAGGGCGAAATGTGGATTGGACCCTTGTCCCGGGGAAGCACCAGGGCGGCGTGGGCCGAGCTCTCCCACCCCTCTTTGGGCAGGCCGAAGTAGTCCCCACCCCGGGAGAGGTGGTAGTAGTATAGTGCGGCGTTCCAACTCATAACAGGGCTCCTTTCTTATGTTGTCAGGGGAGGAGGGTTCCGCCCTGCGGGGCGGGTTGCGTTATTTAGAGACGGATGTTACTTTCTGCTCGCACAGAAAGTAACCAAAGATGCGCTGGGGGCCGCTTCCGGTAAGCACCTTGCCTGCGGCGGTGCTCACAGTCATTGCCCCCAGACCCCTGGCTACGGGGGACGCCCTCCTGAGGATTTGGCATTTGCGTCCGGCGGCTCCGAACACAAGACCGTGCGTTTTTCTTGCCTCGGGGACACAGGCCCCTTCGTCGTCGCAAAGTCCGCTCTATTCCGGACGCCCAAGTGTGGGCATCCGTCATGCCGCTCCCTTGCGCCTCCTCTCCCCACCAAACCCGCTTCGCTGGGCTTTGGCAGGGACCCTGATTAAGTATCTGCGCTGTACGGACACCGCCTGGCTGGACATAACCGTGGCAGCTGGTCTGCCCGACCACCGCCGCACCAAACAGGTAGGTAGGTACCAGGCGGTGTACGTTAGAATACAAGGACCATCAAATTTGGATGGCAAAAGGGCCTAAGGCCCGAGAGTAGGACAGAAACAGAACTTGATTTTGCCCGCCGGGGATAACCAAAAGCCCAAAGGGACCCACCCTCGTAACAAGGGGTCCGGGGAAAAGGCGACTTGGAGCGCCTGCTCCGCGAAGGCGCTCCTCGGAGCCGTTCCCCGGCGATCTTTGGTTCTTTCCATCGCTGGAAAGAACATCGTCCCTACATTAGGCCCGCTTGAACTGCTTCTCCAGCTCTTTCCGTGTCAGCTCAATCGCCACCGGCCGCCCGTGAGGGCAGTATTTGACACTTCCATCCATCACTGCCTGAGCCACCCGCTCCAGTTCCTGAGGGCTGGTCTTCCAGCCCCCCTTAATGGCCGCCTTACAGGCCATGGTGTGCAGCAGCTCGTCCCGGGCAGCGGCGGGATCGGCGTGTCCGGTGGTAAGCAGCTTCTGGGCCAGCTGGGAGAGGGTATCGGGGATGTCCTCCACGTCCAGATAGTCCGGAGCCTCCCGCACCGCCAGGGCTCCGCCGCCGAAGTCATCCACCTGGAAGCCGAACTCCTCCAACAGGGGCAGATTGCTCAGCAGCACCGCCTGCTCCTCCGGAGCCAGACGGCAGATGGCGGGACTGAGTAGGGTCTGGGCCATGGCCTGGTACCCCTGGGCCTTCATGCGGTCAAAATTCATCCGCTCGTGGGCGGCGTGCTTGTCGATGAGCAGAATCTTGTCTCCCTGCTCCACAATAATATAGGTGTTCAGCACCTCTCCGGCCAAGCGCCAGGGCTCCACCTCAGGGACAGGCTCGACCTCTATCTCCGGCTCCGGCATGTGCACAGGTTTTTCCACCGGCTCGTCCTTGGGTTCCGGCGTGGCCACTGGCTCTGGGATGGGCTGGGGCTGAGGTTCGGAAGGGATAACTTGTGCGTGTTTCTCCAGCTTTTTGGAGTTTAATAAGGTTTCCTGCGGAATCTTATCCACTTTGTCCACAAAGTTTTCCACAGGGTGTACGGAGTTGTCCACTTTCTCCACCAAGTTTTCCACACCGCTTTCCACATAGGGGGCCTTTTTCGGGACAGAAGGCCGGGTCGCGGCGGCGGGAGGCGGCGTCCAGGTAGGACGGGGTTTGGGAGTAAAGCGGGGCGCGGCCACGTCAGCCACGGTGAGCTGGCGGTAGGTCTGGGCGGACAGTCCGGGCATGGTGGTCTGGCCAGGAGTCTGCTTGGGCCGGGCAGGGGAGAAGGTGGCCTGGGGATGGCTGCGGTCCCCCTCCAGGACGGAGAGGACGGCGTGGTACACGGCATTGAATACCTCCCGCTCGCTGCCGAATTTCACCTCGGTCTTGGCGGGGTGGACGTTTACGTCCACCTGGCTCAGCTTCACCTCCACATGGAGGACACAGGCGGGGAATTTTCCCACCATCTTCTGGTTCTGGTAGGCCTGCTCCAGAGCCGCCATGAGCAGGCGGGACTTTACCTGCCGCCCGTTGACAAAGAAGAACTGCCAGTTTCGGCTGGCCCGGCAGCAGGCGGGCTGGGAGACAAAACCGGTCACTTTGATCCCGTCACCGCCGCTCTTCACCTCCCGGAAGCCCAGGGCCAATTCCCGGCCCAGCACGGCGTACACCGCGCTCTGAAGGGCACCGTCTCCGGGGGTGAGCAGCTCCTGCTTGCCGTCCCGAATGAACTTGACGCTCACCTCTGGGTGGGACAGAGCCACCCGCTGGACCACCGCAAACACGGCGGCTCCCTCGGCGGAGTCCTTCTTCATAAATTTTAGCCGGGCGGGGGTGTTATAAAACAGGTCCCGGACCACCATGGTGGTGCCCAGGGGACAGCCTGCCTCCTCGATTTCGCCGGGCACGCCCCCCTCCAGGGAGAGGGAAGCCCCCAGGGGAGCATCCGCGGTGCGGGTCATTACCTCCACCCGGGACACCGCCGAGATGGCCGCCAGAGCCTCGCCCCGGAAACCCAGGGTGCCGATGGCCTCCAGGTCGTAGGCGGTGCGCAGCTTGCTGGTGGCGTGGCGAAGAAAGGCGGTTTTCAGCTCCCCGGCGGGGATGCCCTTGCCGTCGTCGGTCACCCGCAGAAAGGTGAGTCCGCCGTGGGAAATTTCCACCGTCACCTTGGAGGCCCCGGCGTCAATGGCGTTTTCCATCAGCTCCTTGGCCACGCTGGCGGGCCGCTCCACCACCTCGCCGGCGGCAATCAGGTCGGCTACGTGGGAGTCTAATACTTGAATGGTTGGCATAGGTACCTCCAAAACGATTTCGGAACAAAATTGGATTCAAAATACAAGAAAGGACAGGGTATCCGGGTCAATATAGGCGCGCCGGGGGTGTTTTGGGTCCACATAGATGACGGGGTACTGGACCGGGGCGGGCTGGTTCCACACCAAGGGGCTGGTCACGGTGTAGAGTTTGTCCTCCCACCGGTAGCTGCAGCGCACCACCCAGGGGGAGTTTTGCCCCGGAATGTTTGTAAAACTGCGGGTATTCCAGTTGATCCACACCCATTTTTCGATAGAACAGCCCACATGTTCCACTTTTACACCCCGCTCCAGCAGGCGGCGGCACAGATCCTTTCTCCGCCCGTACCAAACCAGACACAGTCCCGCGCCCACCAGCAGGACAAACCCCAGGGCAGAAAAGCTCCAACCTCCACCGCCCTGCACGGGCAGGTCCATCCAGATAAACAGGGCTCCTAGAAGGATAAAGGCCACGCCGATGCCGCCCAGCACCAAAGCCAGAAGTTGAGAAACATACTGAGACGGGGTTTTCATGGGGACCTCCTGTTCCTATGTAAAGTTTTTTCCTTTACGTATTGTTTTAGGGGGAATGGGTCCATTTTATGGGAAGGAAACGGATGTTACTTTCTGCTCGCACAGAAAGTAACCAAAGATGCGCTGGGGGTTGATTCCGGTGAGCGCCTTCGCGCAGCGGGCGCTCACAGTCATCTGC
>NZ_JBKVXZ010000045.1:0-28712 GCF_046973065.1 Flintibacter sp.
AGCCGGAGGAGGAGCTGCTCACGTCCCCCGTGTTCCCGCATCCGGCCAGCAAAAGCGCCAGTGCCAGCAGCAGGATTCCAAATCGTCTCATGTACACCTCTCGGTCATCGGATCTGGATCACCGTGGCCAAACTGCCCCGGCGCACGCCCAGGCGGCGGTGAGACCAGAACAGATCCCCCCGGCAAGCGGTGCACACCTCGCACACGGCGATGTGACTGGGATCGACTCCCGCGTCCATCAGCCAGCGGCGGTTGGCCCCTTTCAGATCCACGTGGTATTTCTCGGGGTTTTCGGGAATGGGGTGGATAAATTCCTCCGCCCGCTCCCCCATCCCATTCCGCAGCCCATCGGGCACATCGGCATGGGTCTCAAAACAGCAGGTGGAGATTCCCGGTCCAATGGCCGCCAGGATATCCTCCCCCCGGCAGCCGTAGTCCTTCTTCATCCGCTCCACCCCCCGGGCGGCAATGCCCAGTGCGGTACCCCGCCATCCCGCATGGACGGCACAGGCCACCCGCTTTACCGGGTCGCACAGCAGCACCGGGATGCAGTCGGCGGTAAAAATACAAAGACTCAGTCCCTTTTCCCCTGTGATCAGACCGTCGGCCTCCATCTGGCCGCCCTCGCCCGGGAAAGAAACCTGATCGCCCCATCCCACTTGACGCACAACGTCCGAGTGGATCTGATGGTTCTTCACCAGGGTATCCGGATCGGCCCCGATGGCATGGCAGAAGCGGCGGAAGTTCTCGCTTACCCGCTCAGGCTCGTCTCCCCGGCCAGCACCCAGGTTCAGGCTGTCCCAGGGAGCGGGAGACACACCTCCCACCCGGGTGGAAAAGCCGTGGGCAAAGCCCGCCTGCTCCATCTCATCACAGGAATAAAAAAGGACGCCATGGCGCTCCTTTTGAGTGACTTCCACAGCGTTCCCTCCTTACGGTCCATAGCGGCCAAAGCCGCGCTCCAATTCCAATAGAGTTTTATTGTATCCCAAAATATCCACGCTGACAACCCGTTACAAGAGAGAAATGTACCTGTCTCCAGAAAGAAAATAGCCGCGGATATACCAAAGCGCCCTTCACAGCAGGATGATGGTCACCCCATTGTTGTGCCGCTCCAGATCCGGGTCCTTTCGCAGGGCACCGCAGCGCCGGAAGGCCGCCAGGGTGGCAGAGTTGAAAATAGAAAACTCCTCTCCCGGGATATAGTCCCGGATCTCCCCTGCACCCTTCATCCGCGCCAGGCGGCTGCGGGCTTGAACACGGATCTTGCCGCCCTTGCCCGAAGATCCGTAACCGTGGATGATCTTCAGGCCGGTACAGCCCATGGAGCGGGTGCGGCGCAGCTCCAGGGCAAGCTGGCTCAACGCCGTCTGGACCGTGGGCATACCGTGCTCCAGATTGACCTCCCGCAGCTCACTCATACCAGTCCCCGTCCGTCTGCCGGAAGGCCTTGGTGAGACGGTGGATGAGCACCAGGTCGCTCACGCCATCAAAGACCAGCGAGATCCCGATGGTCATCATCAGCACTCCGGAGGCGCCAAAGGGGTTGAGCAAAATCAAAATGCCAAGCACCAGCGTAAGGCCTGCCAGCAGCAGATCCATCCACCAGCGCTCCCAGCCCTGGCGCATGAGGCTCACCGCTCCCTGCAGGTCGATCACGCCATGGAAAATCAAAATGGCGGCAAAGATATACTGAATCAGCACAATCACCGAGGCAGGGTTGGTAAACAGCCACAGCCCCAACGCCGTCAGGATCACACCCGGCAGAAGAAACCAAACCGGGAAGTCGCTCTCCCGCCGCTTGGAAAGCCAGCCGAAGATGTAGATGACCCCCGTCAGCACCAGAGCACCTCCCAGCAGGGCACACAGAAGCTGAGCCGAACGGTTGGGAACAAAGATGAGCAGCACGCCCATCAAGATGGTCACCACAGCAGCCACCATACTGCTGCGCCGCTGCTGACGTAAAATATTTTTCATGTTTTTCCTCTCTTTCTCTAACACAGCCAGATCGTCCGGCCGTCCTTGATGGTCTCCAGCACCGGGATATCCCGCAGCGCCATGGGGTCAGCCGTCAGGGGATCCTGCCCCAGAATGACAAAATCCGCCGCCTTGCCCACAGCCAAGGAACCCTTCCGGTCCTCCTCAAAATACTGGTAGGCGGCATAGACCGTTACCGCCTTCAGCGCCTCCAGGGTGGAGATCCGCTCCTCCTCCCCCAGCAGGCGGCCCGTCTTGGTACGGCGGTTTACCGCACACCACACAGTCTCCATCATGTTGGGCTGGATCACCGGGGAGTCCTGGTGGAAGGTGAACGGAATCCCCAGGGCGCAGGCTGTACCGGCAGGGCTAATGTGCTCTGCCCGCTCCAGGCCAAAGTTCTTTACATGGACCTCTCCCCAGTGATACACATGGGCCACAAAGAAGGAGGGAATCATCCCCAGTGCTTTAAGCCGGGGGAGCTGGTCCCGTCCCACCAGCTGGGCATGGATCATCACCGGCCGGCGCAGCCGCCGTCCGGTCTCCCGCTCCAGGCGCTCCATGACGGACAGATACTGCTCCGCCGCCCGGTCGCCATTGCAATGGGCCAGGAGCTGCACATCCCGCTCCAAAGCGCTTTTCATCCGCTCATACACCTGCTCATCGGTGAGAGTGGGGTAGCCCCGGTAGTCGCTCTCCCCCGCATAGGGCTGGCGCATCCAGGCGGTGCGTCCCTGGGGAGAGCCGTCCAAAAAGATCTTGTCGCCGCCGATTTTCACATGATCCTTGTAGTGCCCCACCCGGTCGCCAAACTGCTCCATGATGTTTTTGCAGTCCCGGGGATCGGCATAGGCCACCACATCCAACTTCAGAAGCTTCTGCGCCAGCATAGCCTGGTAAAGGGGAAGCATGGTGTCCATGAACATGCCCTCCTGCACCGTGGCGATGCCGTAGGAGGCATACCGGTCCTGAGCCCGGACCAAGGCGTCCATCAAATCCTTCAAATCGGGCATGGGCACCTTTTGCAGCAGACTCAAAAAGGCGTTTTCCTCCATATAGCCGGTGAGCCGCCCCTGGTCGTCCTTCTCCATCACGCCGCCCTGAGGGCAAGGGGTATTTTCATCCACCCCCAGCAGTTCCATGGCTTGGGAGTTAAATACTCCTACATGACCTGAGGCGTGCTGAATGACCACCGGGTGGTCCGGACAGGCCCGGTCCAGCATCCAGCGGTCCGGCGGACATCCCTGAGCCAGATCATTCTGGTCATAGCCGGTGCCGCGCACCCACTCTCCAGGCTGGAGCTTCTCCCGCTGGACAAACTCGCCCAGCCGCCGGCAGAGCTCCTCCTGGTCGGCGCACTCTCCCAGCTGCACCTGGAGCAAGGAGTTGGCGCAGGCCATAAAGTGGCTGTGGGGGTCCAGAAACGCGGGCATCAGGCACCGTCCCTCCAGGTCCACCTTCCGGGCCTGAGGGCCTGCCAACTCCAGGGCATGCTCCAGCTGGCCCACATAGCGGATGACGCCGTCCTCTTCCACCAGGGCCTGGGCATACAGCGGCTCCTCCATGGTCAGGATGGGACCGCCGAAATAGATGCTTTGTGCCATATTCACACCTCGTTTTCTCCGTCTTTGGGGTGATTGTATCATCCTTTTCCGCCCCCTTCAAGGGCATAAATATGAACAGTGCGTTTGCGGTTAGTTTTCCCTTCTAAGCCTTCCCTATGCAAAAAGCGTCCGGCTTTGCCGGACGCTTTTGTGTGTTTAAAGGACGTCTGTATTTTTGACCTCTTGGATATTGTGCTTCTTGGCATAGCCAGTGAGCATCAGGGTGAGGGCGCCGTCGCCGGTGACGTTGCAGGCGGTGCCAAAGCTGTCCTGAAGGGCAAAGATAGTCATCATCAGACCGGTGCCGGTGTTGTCAAATCCCAACACACTGACAATGAGGCCCAAAGATGCCATGACCGTGCCGCCGGGCACACCGGGAGCACCCACGGCGAAAATGCCCAGCAGGAAGCAGAAGAGGACCATGGTGCCCAGAGAAGGCAGCTTGCCATAGAGCACCTGGGATACAGTCATCACAAAGAACACCTCAGTGAGCACCGAGCCGCACAGGTGAATGTTGGCAAACAGGGGTACGCCGAAATCCACCAGATCCTGGCGCAGCACCTTGGACTTCTTGGCGCCCCGCAGCGCCACCGCCAGGGTAGCCGCGGAGGACATGGTTCCTACTGCAGTAAGATAAGCGGGGCCATAGTACCGCAGCACCTCCCAGGGATTTTCCCCGGAATAGGCCCCGGCCAGGCCATACAGTACAGCTAGCCAGATATAGTGACCCACCATAACAATAAGGATCACGATAAGGAAGACGGGCAGCTGCTTGGTAATGGAGCCCTGATAAGCCAGGCCGGCAAAAGTACCGGCAATGAAGAAGGGCAGAATGGGGATGATTACCCGGGTGACGATATCCAGCACAATGCGCTGGAACTCCTCCAGTACATTGGTAATGGTATCCGCCTTGGCCCAAGTAGCCGCCAGACCCACCAGCACAGAGAATACCAGAGCGGACATGACGCTCATGATGGGATCAATGGCCAGGGTAAACAGCAGTTCGGGAGTATCCCGCAGTCCCTCAGCCGCCGACTGGATGGAGAGGCTGGGGATAATGGCAAAGCCCGCTCCCATAGATATGAGGGCCGCACACACGGAAGAGCTGTACGCCAGTACCAGAGCCAGACCCAGCATCCGGGAGGCATTGCTCTTCAGGCGGGTAATGGAGGGGGCAATAAATCCGATGATAATTAAGGGCACGCAGAAGTTGATCAGAGAACCCAGCAATTCTTTGATGGTGAGAATGACCTGTATCACAGTGGCATTCGCCACCAGACCCACCACAATGCCCACGATCACGCCGATCAAGAGCCGGAAGGGCAGACTGCTCGTCAATTTTTTCATACCAACACTCCTATTCCCCAGTTTTTTCAGGCCGAAGCCTGGGGCGTACCGCAGCCTGAGGGGCACACACTTCCCCGCGCCGCACTGCACTTATCATACCATATTCTCGTCATCCTCTCAAGTGCGTAATCCTCTCCCCCGGCCAGACCCACTTTAAATTTTACACACATTTGATTTTCAGCCGGTTGTACCGCCTCCACTGACAGGTATATGGTAAAGGTCCATATTTTATTTAGGGAGAATAATTATGAATGACCCGAACCTGCGTCGCCTGATGATCCACGGGATCATCCTCTTCGGTCTGATCCTCTTTGCCCTCTCCTGTGCATACTTTGGGGTAGCCCCCCTGCACCCGCTCTCCCTGCTGGCCGGTGCAATTCCCTTTTTTGCGATCCTCGTCTCTTTTTTTGTGGTACGCTGTCCCTACTGCAGGCATGCTCTTCCCCTGCGGTGTCTCTGGACCTCCTACTGTCCCCACTGCGGAGAAAAGCTGGATTAAATTTCAGCGGAAAACTTTTTTGAAAAACCCCTTGACATTCCCATTCCCCTATGCTATTATAAATCCCGCGCTGAACAAAGCGCAGTCCCAACCCACGCGCGAGTGGTGGAATTGGTAGACTCGCTGGCTTCAGGTGCCAGTGCTCGCAAGGGCGTGCGGGTTCGACTCCCGCCTCGCGCACCACAAAAAGGACATCCAACGGATGTCCTTTTTGTTTTTCTCTGATTTTCAAAAGCAGGGCACCCAAAGGTGCCCTGCTTTTCCTTTGTAACAAGCATCTCAGCTGCGATCCATACCGCAGGCATAGGCCTGCTCGATCAGACATCGGTCCTGGGTCACAGCATCATAAAACCGGAACCCACCGGAGAAATTCCAGCAGTCAAAGCCGTTTCCGGCCAGAATACGGCAGGCAACGTAGCTGCGCAGACCGCTCTGACACATCACATAGACCGGTTTGCCGGGAGCAATCTCTCCCAAGCGTTCCCGCAGTTCATCCACTGGGATGTTGACAAAACCGTCTACACTTCCCTGTGCAAACTCCTCTCTGGTCCGCGCATCCAGCAGCGTCACACTGCCATCCCGGGGAAGGCGCTCCAGATCTTCCATATGGAACTGTTTTACCAGGCCATTTACAATATTTTCAATCATAAATCCCGCCATATTGACCGGGTCCTTGGCGGAGGAGTACGGCGGCGCATAGGCCAGGTCCAGTTCCTTCAACTGCACCCCGCTCAGCCCCGCACGGATGGCGGTGGCCAACACGTCAATGCGTTTATCCACCCCGTCATAGCCTACGATCTGGGCACCCAACAGGCGGCCGCTCCCCTTCTCAAAGACCACCTTCATGGTCATCAGCTTTCCGCCGGGGTAATATCCTGCGTGGCTCATCGGCGAGAGAACGACCGTATCCGCCTGAATTCCAAGTCTTTGGGCCGTGGTCTCATTGATTCCGGTAACGGCGGCGGTGAGATCAAAGACCTGGATCACGCTGCTGCCCTGGGAGCCGGCATACCGGCTATCGCCCCCGCAGATGTTATCGGTAGCAATGCGCCCCTGCTTGTTGGCCGGACCGGCCAGAGCGATCAGCGTATCCTCCCCGGTTACAAAATGTTTGACCTGGACTGCGTCGCCCACTGCATAGATGTCGGGAACGGAGGTCTCCATCCGGTCATTGACCAGGATGCTGCCCTTGACTCCCAGTTTCAATCCCGCCTCTTTGGCCAGATGAGAATCGGGGGTCACACCGATGGCCAGCACCACCATGTCGGCATGCAGGGGAGCGGCATCCGCCAGCAGTACATCCACTCCCCCGTCCTTTTCCTCAAAGCCCTCTACTAAATGCCCCAGAGCCAACTTGACGCCGTGCCGGCGCGTCTCGTTGTGGAGAAGTGCCGCCATATCCGGGTCGAAGGGGTTCATCAGCTGCTTGGGCCGCTGCACAATGGTGACTTCCATCCCCAGCTTCCGCAGGTTCTCCGCCAATTCCAGTCCGATAAACCCGCCTCCGGCCAGCACCGCCGACTTGGGGTGCGCATTTTGGATGTAATTCTTAATCCGGAACGTATCTTCCACCGTCCGCAGGGTAAAGATCTTCTCCATTCCCGCCCCAGGCAGTTTAGGCTGAGCAGGGCGCGCTCCGGGAGAGAGCAGCAGCTTGTCATAGGACTCTTCAAACTCCGCCCCGCTCTCCAGGTTGCGCACCGAGACACACTTGCGTTCCGGATGGATGGCCATCACCTCATGGTGTACTCGCATATCCACCCGGAAACGGGAAAAGAAGCTCTCTGGAGTCTGAAGGGTCAATTCCTCCAGATCTTCAATCACCCCACCGATGTAGTAGGGCAGACCGCAGTTGGCATAGGAGACATAGCCGGAACGCTCAAAGACCACGATTTCCGCCTGCTCGTCCAACCGGCGGATACGAGCCGCAGCGGTGGCTCCTCCCGCTACGCCCCCTACGATAACGACCTTCATCCTATCTCTCCACCTCTCCTTTATATGCGGTGATCCCGCCAATGTTTTTCGCTCTGGTATATCCCATTCTCTCCAGCATGGAAACCGCCTCTCGGCTTCTTGCTCCACTGTGACAGTAAACAAACAGCGGGGTGTCCAGAGAAATCACTTCCTCTGCCTTGTTTATCACATACAAGGGGATGTTCTTGCTGCCCGGAATATGTCCCTGCCGGTATTCCTCAGGGGTACGCACATCCAGCAGGACCGCTCCCTGGGTCGCATGGTATTCCTCAGGGGTACGCACATCCAGCAGGACCGCTCCCTGGGTCGCATGGTATTCCTCAGGGGTACACACATCCAGCAGGACCGCTCCCTGGGTCGCATGGTATTCCTCAATTCCCTGATCGATGTCAGGTCCCATTAAAAAATCAAATATTCCCATCTTTTATTGCCTCCTGTTATACTTGTGGATGCTGCCTTTTAAGATATTGGGCATGAAGTGCATCTCTCTGATTGCTTTCTTTGTTTGTATTATATCCTGCGACAGGACAGAGTTCTGTGACTTTATTACATAAGTGATTTACTGTCTAAACATAAAAAAGCCGACTTGTTTTCACAAGTCGGCTTTTATCATGTGTAAATCTGTTCTTTGTCAGCCGTTAGGGAACATCAACGCAATAGGTCCGGTGATAATCTGCGGGAAAATAATAAGTACCGACAGGATGCCCACGGTGAGGAACAGCCAGGGAACAACCGATTTGACCACCGTCTCAAAGGGAATGCCGGTAACATTCTCTGCCGCATACAGGCACACACCCACAGGAGGAGTGATCAGGCCAAAGCTCAGAGCAATAACCAGGAACACCACGAAGAACAAAGGCTCCACGCCCAGCTGCTTGACCACAGGCAGCAGGATGGGCACCAGAATGTAGATGGCAGCAGTAGCGTCCATAAACATGCCCACAACGATCAGGAAAGCAAACAGAGCAAACATGATGACCAGCTGGTTATCGGAAATGCCCAGGATGAAGTTGGCCAGCTTGGTGGGCAGACCGTCCAGTTCGAAGATCTGGCCGGCAGGCTTGGCGGTAATAGCGATAAACAGGATGGTACCGGTCTGACGGGCATTCTTGGCAATGATGCGGGGGATATCCGCCCACTTCAGGCGCTTATACACATAGATGGAAACCAGCACGGCGTAAGCCACGGCAATGCCGGCGCCCTCGGTAGGAGTATAAATGCCGCTGTACATACCGGTCAGCAGAATCACAGGGACCATCAGGGCGGGCACGGCGCTGATAAAGGACTTTGCCAGCCGCTTGGCGCTGAAGGAGCTCTTCTCGCCCATTCCGGTCACTTTACAGTGGATGTAGTTATATACCATGAAGGCCACGCCGATAAAAATACCGGGAACCATGCCGGCCATCAGAGCCTGGCCAATGGAGATGCCGGCGGTGGAAGCGGCTACGATCATCAGAATGCTGGGCGGGATAACAGAGGCCAGCATACAACCGGCCAGGTTGATTCCTACGCCATACTCCTTGGGATAGCCCTTCTTGGCCATGGCGTTGATGCTCATCTTACCAATGGAAGCCACAGCCGCCACAGAGGAACCGGACATGGCGCCGAAGATGATATTACACAACACAGACACATGACCCAGGCCGCCGTAGATCCAGCCTACGCAGGAGTCCGCCAGATCGTAGATCTTATCGGCGATGCCGCCCTCATCCATAAGGGAGCCGGCCAGGATGAACAGAGGCACAGCCACCATGACGAAGCTGTTCATGGAGGTGTACATCAGCTGGATGACCATGGTCAGAGGCATATCGCCCATAGTAATCAGCACGATAACAGAGGCGGCGCCCAAAGAAATGGCAATGGGCACACCCAAGGCCATCAAGCCCAGGAAAATAATCAGCAGCGCTACACTCATTTCTTTCCGCCTCCAATCTCAACTTTGTGAGGATACTCCAAAAAGCTCTGGATGGTTCCAATCACGCCCAACACGCCGCACAGGGGCACACAAATCATAATCGCACCCATAGGAATGGCAATCGCAGTGGCCATTTCATTGAACGCGAACTTCTGCATGGTCAGTTCAAAGCCGTAATAGGCCATAAAGATAAAGAAGGCAATGGAAACCACATAATACAGCACAGTACACAGCATCTGGATCGGCCGGGGCAGAACCTGAACCAGCACCACCACACGGGAGGACTCTGCCCGGTTAAAGCCGGCGGCCACCGCCAGGAACATCATCCACAGGAAGAAGAAACGAGTTGTCTCTTCTGTCCAGTTGAGGGTAATTCCCACCAGGCGGCTACCCACCTGGAGCAGTACTACAAACAAAAGGCAAACCAACGTCCCGCCGCACAGGATATCCTCCATGATATCGATGACGTCAAAGAACTTGCTCAGTGGGCTTTTTTTACGTTCCATTGACTCCCCTCCTCAGACTATAGTTTTCTCTTTTACAGCGATGCGGAGAAGCCGAAGGGCTTCTCCGCATCGGCAAAATCCAATGATGGAACGCTTTTGAAACTGGGATATCAGGCCTTGCCGCAGAACTCTACGGTGGTGTCAAACAGCTCGTCATTCTCGACCAGGGTCTTGAACATGGGATACAGGCTCTGGGAAATCTCTACAAACTGGTTGAACCCTTCCTCGGTGAGCTCGTTGTACTCCATACCATTGTCGGTGAGCAGCTGGAGCATCTCGCCGTCCTTTTCAGCCTGATAGTCCACATACCACTGCTGGCACTCCTCGGCAGCCTGACGAAGGGCATTCTGCTGATCTTCAGACAGGCCGGAAAGCTTGGCACTGTTCATGCCCACAACCCACGCATCGGCAATGTGGTTGGTGGCGGAAATGTACTTCTGAACCTCGTAGAAGTTGTTGGTGGCAGGCACGTCCACAGGATTCTCCTGACCGTCCAGGGTGTTCAGCTGCAGGGCGTTGTAGACCTCACTGAAGTTCATGGGGTTCACGTTGGCGCCGCATGCGTCAAAGAATTCCACATACAAAGAGTTGCTGGGAGTGCGCAGAGTCAGACCTTCCAGATCGGCAGGGCAGGTAATGGGGCGCACATTATTGGTCACCTGACGGAAGCTGCGGGTCCAGCGGCCCAGGCAGGTAATACCCATGCTCTCTACACGGTTGAACAGATCCACACCGGTGTCACTGTTCAGGTAATCCTGCAGCTGCTGCGCGTCATCAAACAGATAAGGTACAGAAAGCACAAAGAAGCTTGGATCAAAGCTGGCATACAGGGAAGCGGCCAGAATCACAATATCCAGAGAGCCATTACCCACAGAGGAGATAGCCGCATTGCCGTCGCCGCCGTACAGAGAACCATTGGGATAGATGGTCAGTTCAATGCTGCCGTTTGAGTACTCTTCCACGCGGCTCTTGAACTCCTGAGCTGCAGCATAGATATAGGAGTTGTCAGCATCGGGAACACTGACGTTCAGAGAGACTTTGGACTCGCCGCCCTCACCGCCACCGCTGCCGCCGTTGCCGCCGCAGCTGGCCAGAGTGAAGGTCATGGCCGCTGCCAGTACCAGGCTGAGACACTTTTTCATCTTCATCTTTTCTTACTCCTTTTCATTCCTTTTTCCATAAATCACTTGTCACTGATCACTTCATGCCAAGATTTACTTTATAAAGCTGGTGAATGCTAGGATACAAACCTGTATACACCCGATAGCGACGGTCGTACACGTCGTTATATGCATCGGAATGTTTGATTTCCATATAAACGGTTTTTTCTACTTTTGCAGAGGCCTCATACACATCCTTGAAGATTCCTGCACCCACACCGGCCAGCAAAGCTGCTCCTACGGGAGCCATATCGTTCATGTCCAGTACCGTAATGTCCCGGCCGGTGATGTCTGCCTTGATCTGAGCCCACACTTTGCTCTTTGCGCCGCCGCCAATGGACGAGAAGTGGGTCAGTTTTTCTCCTGTAACCTCTTCTACCATCTCAATGAGCTGACGCAGTCCGTAGGCACAGCCCTCCAGCACCGCCCGGTTCATCTCCCGGCGGGTCGTCTTCAGGGACAGGCCAAAGAGAATTCCTCTGGCATAAGGATCCCACACAGGGCTTCTCTCTCCCATCATATAAGGAAGGAAAACCAGCCCGTCCGCCCCTGGCTCTGCCTGCTCGGCGTCATCGTTCATGAGCATCATGCCCTTCTTGCCGGTAACCGAGGGGTAATCCTTATAATCCTGATAAAAGTTATCGTACATCCATTGATAGGATGATCCCGTGTGGGACATAGCCCCCTGATAGATCCAGGCTCCATCCACCACATGACGGCGGTTAATGAAGTTGGGGGAAAACTTGGGCTGTTCCACACAGACGGTCAGCACATTGGTCGTGCCAACCGATTCACACACATCTCCCTGTCTTACTACACCGGCAGCCAGAGTGGCACAGGCGGTATCTCCGCCGCCGATCACGATCTTCGTGTCGGCGGGGAGACCCATTGCCAGCAGAACAGGGTGGATCAGTGTTCCGACTACATCCGTAGAACGATGCAGCGGGGGGAGTTTTTTCATATCAATACCGATCTTTTCACAGATCTCTTCAGACCAGACTCCCCGTCCAGTCGTTTCATAGAGCAGGGTATAGGATGCATTGGAATGGTCGATAGCAAAATTCCCGCACAGCATGTAAGCCATCAAGGTATTCACATGACCAAAACAATAGGTACGTTCATAAATATCCGGCAGGTTCCGTTTGATCCAAAGCATAGATGTGCCGGACATAGCACCGGCCATCGGGCTATTGGCCGTGATTTCAAACAGCCGCTGCGTCCCGATCTTCTCCCGGAAGATCTCCGCTTCTTCGGTGCTGCGTCGATCGGAATAAATAATCGGATCAACCAACACATTGCCATCCTTGTCGAAGGCCGCCAGGCCGGGACACAAACTTGAAATGCCGATGGCCTTGATCTTGGCAGGATCTACCTTGTGCTTACTGACCAGAGAGCCAACGCATCCGGTGAACGCATTCCACATATCAGCCGTATCAATCTGAATCGATACTTGATCCGGATTGATCAAGCGATAGGTAGCACTCTCCTGGGCCACAAACTTGGCGTTTTGATCAATCACAGTGACCTTAATGCTGGAGGTACCAATATCTGCGCCCAGGAGATACACTTCTTCCACGGTGATTCCTCCCTTTTGCCAATTTTTTAGTTAGAACTGGTCGTAGTTCTTGTCGTTCTCCAACTGGGCCAGCAGCTCCTTGGTCTCCTTAACAGAGTAACCATGGTGGATGAGATAACGCAGAGCAACCACCAGAGCGGTCACGTCCTTGTACTCCCACACAAAGCGTCCCATGGTAACGCCGCCTACACCGCAGTCCATAGCCTCGCGGGTGATGGTCAGGAAATGGTCCAGCTTGCCGGCCTCATCCAGACCAGCAGGAGCGTCGCCGCCCTGGATCACAACCCGGAAATCGCTGGGCACAGTGGACAGAGCCTTCGCCATAGCGTCGGGGTTGCCGCAGTAGGTGGTCTTCACGATGTCCATGCCCATCTCGCAGGCGGAACGGATGCAGTAGGCGATGTTCTCCCAGGAGGTTCTCTGATCCACAGGAACGCTCTCGCCCTTGGGATACACATGGCCGATCAGAGGCATGCCCTTCTGCATACACTCGGCAGCGAAGCGGCCGATGGCCTCGAACTGAACGCCCTGATAGTCACCCAGAGTCATAGCGCCCATGGAGACACCGGAAGCGCCCAGAGAGATGGCCTCATCCACGGTACCGAAGATGGTATCCTGAGTGGGAGCCACGGGGCTGTAGTTGGAAATCTTGCACAGGATAGCCACATCGCGGTTCTTCTGAGCATCCCAGCACTGGTTCAAAATACCGGGAGTAACCGTCATGGCGTCAGGCTTACCAGCCACAATTTTGTCGATGGTGGACTGGATGTCATGCAGGCCATGCATAGGGGCGATACCACGGGAGATCGCATGGTCCACAGTGATAGCCATCATCTTGTTGCTGACAGGATTGACCATGCGGGACATACGAACTTTCTTACCAAGTCCAATATTGCTCATTTCAGATACTTCCTTTCTGAATCAAATCATTTAAAATTTCATCATCGGGCTGCTCTTCCGAAAATTCAGGGCTCAATTACCACTTTCAGACCGGTACCGGCTACACAAACGTCATACGCCTTCTGGAAGTCCTCGATTTTGAACTTGTGGGTCACAATCTTATCGGCATCGATCTTACCGCTCTTGATCATCTCCGCAGCAGCAAGATAATCTTCCAGCTTGTAGGCGGTGCTGCCATTGACGTTAATCTCACCGTAGTGGATGGTGTTCACTTCCACCGTGGACTCACCGGTTCCGGCAAATCCAGCAAACAAATTGACTGTTCCGCCGCGCTTGCAGAGCTTCAGGGTGGAGTTCACCAGAGCAGGCACGCCGATGGCCATCATGATGACATCCATGCCCTGGCTGTTGGTTTCCCGGTCAACAATGGCTGCCAGATCCTCCGTTGTAGGATCTACCACCAAGTCAGCTCCCAGCTCCTGGGCCACCTTACGGCGGGCCTCATTGGGCTCACTGACGATCACCTTACGGGCACCGGCAATCTTGGCCAGCTGCAGATGGAACAGACCGATCGGACCCGCGCCTACGATAAGCACATCATCATTAAATCCAGTGCCGGCATTCTTCAGTCCCCGGATACAGCAGGACAGGGGCTCAATCAGTGCACCAGCCGCAAAAGATACATGCTCAGGAAGCTTTACTACATTGCCATTTTCAATGCAGATAGCAGGGATGCGAATATACTCTTCAAATCCGCCGTCGAACTCGTACCCGATTGCCTTACGATCCAGGCAGGCATTGGTTCTGCCCCGCAGGCAGCTGCTGCAGTGATGGCAGGGGATCACGTTTGCTACCGCTACCTTCTCTCCTACCGCATATCCCTTTACATCAGAACCAACTTCCGCAATGATTCCGCAAAACTCATGGCCAATGACGGAGGGATACCGTACACCCTTGGTCTTTTTACCGGTAAGGATACGCATATCGGTACCGCAGATGGCGGCGGCCTTCATTTCCAGAAGGATCTCGTCCGGGCCGATTTCCGGTTTGGGAATGTCTGCAGGTGCAAACTGATTCGGACCGGAAAGTACAACTGCTCTCATCTGAACCTCTCTCCTTGTTTTACAAATTTTAGCGAGCTATATTTCCTAACTCTGGAAGCATCATAGCACACTCGTAGAAAAACTTCAAGTATGCAAGGGGAATTTCGTCGTTATGAGTAAATTCTACTTCTTGTTTTATCTATTTTAACGAAAAGCAAGCTTAATATTGCAATTTTAAAGGCATCAATTTATAATATTTGTTAGTACCTTCCATTATTTTGTAGTTTAAGAATCTTTTAAGAAGAAATTTTACTACAAACATATGCATTAGAGAACTACTCTTTACGGCTACTAGAGTGCAATCAGCTTTTATTTTCTGATGTAGCTTCCCGAGTTCGATACATCGCTCGAAACGACTTATCATAATTTTGAAAGGCAATTACTGCTACCAAGCAGTCAATGACTGCAAGCTGCGCTAGCCGCGTACTTCCTGATTCAGAAGAAAATATGGTAGGTTCACTCACTGTGGTAAGTGTATAATCTGCCTCCTGGGCCAACTGCGTTTTTCTCGAAGAAGTAAGTACAACGATAGTTGCCCGATTTTGTCTGGCAAGCTCTACGGCTCTTAGTGTATGTACATTATTTCCTGAGTGGGAAAAAGCAACCAGTACATCCTCCCGCTCCAATAAAGACGCCTCCATCAATTGGATATCCTTATCTTCTACCGCACTGGCATGAATTCCCACCTTCAGCAGCTTGTGCTGCGCATCCCGGGCCACTACCTGACTGCCACCTGTCCCACAAAGAAGAATGCGGCGGGCAGTAGATAGGATCCCAGCCACCTGCTCAATAATCTGAATATTCAAATTTTGAAGCGTTTTGGTGAGCGCACTGGTTTCGGATGCAAATATTTTTTGGCAAATACTCTCTGTACTATCATCCTTCGTTAAAGCCGGATGATACTGCTGCGTGCTTGGAACAGTTTCCAGAGCAGCACTGATCTTAAAATCCTGAAACCCCTTATAACCAATGCTTTTACAGAAACGCACCACCGAGGCATCACTGACTCCGATTTGATCAGCCAGCTCCAATAAAGTGCAATGTAGCACTTCCTCCATATGCTCTCGAATATAGAGCGCAATCTTTCGCTCAACCTGGGTAGAATCCTCGCTGTCGCATTTTTGAGAGATTCGCGACAAACATTTTTCTTTATCCATCGCTCTCACTTCTTTCTGTATAAGTTGCACATTTAAATTCATTCTAGCACAAGTGTTTTCGCTTATGCAACCACTAATTGTGCCCAATCAATCCCACGACGATAAAAGCCACGGCATCAAACCGCGGCTTTCACCGTAAATATTTTTACAGGAGGTTATTGTCATGTTATCTCTGGACGTTTCGCAGCTTCAATCCTTTTTACCTGACGGTGCTCTCGCTCACTATGAAGACCGACTCCGCCAAGCTTCCGAATGGATCAATACCCACACTGGTCCCGGGGGAGATTATACCGGTTGGATTCACTATCCCAAAGAATTTGATACTCAAGAGTTTGACCGCATCCAAGCTGCCGCCAAAAAAATACAGCAGCAGTCTCAGGTATTGGTCGTGGTCGGAATTGGCGGCTCGTATCTGGGTGCCAGAGCTGTCATTGAGCTTATTCAGTCCCCCAATTATAATCTGAAAAAGAAAGATACTCCGGACATTTTCTTTGCCGGCAACGGCATGTCTACCGATGCGCTGCTGGAAACTATCGCTTTAATTGGTGACCGTGACTTCTCTGTGAATATCATTTCCAAATCCGGTACGACAACCGAACCGGCAGTAGCCTTCCGTATTTTTAAAGAGATGTTGGAAAAGAAATACGGAAAGGAAGGAGCTCGGGAACGAATCTATGCTACAACGGATCGGAGCAAAGGAGCGCTGAAAGGGCTGGCCGATGCCGAAGGTTATGAGGAATTTGTTGTTCCCGATGCAATTGGCGGTCGCTTTTCTGTCTTAACCACGGTTGGCCTGCTCCCACTTGCGGTAGCCGGAGTAAACATTCAAGCCCTCATGGAGGGTGCTAAGCTGGCAATGGAAGAACTCGCTGCTCCCGGTATGGACAACCCCGTACGGAAATATGCCGCAGCCCGTCAAGCGCTTTACGATCAAGGAAAAAAGATCGAACTCTTGGTCGGCTATGAACCTAGCTTCCGCTTTTTTGCCGAGTGGTGGAAACAGCTCTATGGTGAGAGCCAAGGCAAAGAAAACAAAGGCTTATTCCCTGCCAGTGTAGAATTCACCGCTGACCTGCATTCTATGGGCCAATATATTCAGGAAGGCGAACGGCTCATGTTTGAGACGGTTGTACAGTTTGCTCCTCGCGGAGAAATTATAATTCCTGATGATCCGGATAATGTAGATGGATTAAACTATCTATCCGGTAAATCCCTGTCCTACGTGGCACAAAAGGCAATGCACGGAGTCATCTTAGCCCATGTCAGCGGAGGAGTGCCTAATATTCGCATCCAAATGCCTCAAATTTCAGAACACTCTGTGGGTTACCTGATTTATTTCTTTGAACTGGCCTGTGGGCTGTCCGGCCACTTACTCCAGATCAATCCCTTCAACCAGCCTGGTGTAGAAGCCTACAAGAACAATATGTATGCTCTTTTGGGCAAGCCTGGCTACGAGGGGCTCCGTGCCCAGTTGGAAGCAAAGCTTTGATTTTGTCTTTTCTATTAAAAGAGAAAGCCATTAAAAAGTTCTTGTCTCACCAAAAAATATACAAAAATACCGGGGCAAAGCAAAGCTTTGCCCCGGTATGGAGCTACTGGTGGGAATCGAACCCACAACCTTCTCATTACGAGTGAGATGCTCTGCCATTGAGCCACAGTAGCGCCTTGTTCCTGCTCCAAGGAGCTTGAATAGGCGGATTATATTTTACCGGACTTTCCCTCGGAAGTCAAGGCTTTTCCCCTGCAAATGGGAAAAAGGCGCCATCTTCAAAAAGATGGCGCCTTTGAAGAAACTCAGTTCTTTTTACAGCATATCTTCGTCCACGATCTGAGCCTTGATCAGGTTGGTGGAACCGCTGCGGCCCAGAGGCACACCTGCAGTGATAACTACGGTGTCGCCGTTCTTCACCAGGCCCTCCTTCAGGGCACACTCCACAGACAGGGAGAAAATGCGGTCGGTGGAGTTGACCTCGCCGGTGAGGAAGGGATACACGCCCCAGCAGATAGCCAGCTGACGGCGGACCTTCTCCTGCATGGTGAGGGCCGCAATGGGGCAGGAAGGACGGAACCGGCAGATCATCCGAGCGGTACGGCCAGAGTTGGTGGCGGCCAGGATGGCGGTAGCGTTCAGGTCCATAGCGGTCAGGCAGCAGGTGTGGGTGATGGCGTCGTTGATGTTGGGCTCGGGAGTAATGCGGTGCTTCTGGAACTGACGCCAATAATTGATGGACTGCTCAGCCTCTTCCACGATGCCCACCATGGCGGTCAAAGCCTCCAGGGGGTACTTGCCGCCGGCGGTCTCGCCGGAGAGCATCACGCAGCTGGTGCCATCAAAAACGGCGTTGGCCACGTCGGACACCTCAGCACGGGTGGGACGGGGGTTGCGGATCATGGAATCCAGCATCTGAGTGGCAGTGATGATGGGCTTGCCGGAGCGCAGACCCTTACGGATGATCTGCTTCTGGAGCACGGGCACCTTGGCAGCAGGGATCTCTACGCCCAGGTCGCCGCGAGCCACCATGATACCGTCGGAGACCTCCAGGATCTCGTCGATGTTGTCCACGCCCTCCTGGTTCTCGATCTTGGAGATAATCTGAATGTTATCTCCGCCAAATCGGTGCAGCACCTCGCGGATGGAGCGCACGTCATCGGCCCGACGAATGAAGGAAGCAGCAATGAAGTCAAAGTCATTCTCCACCGCAAACTGGATGTCGCTGATATCCTTCTCAGTCAGCGCAGGCAGGTGGATATGCACACCGGGGATGTTGATGCTCTTGTTGGCAGAGAGAGTGCCGCCGTTTTCCACGGTGCAGCGGATCTCAGAGCCCTGGATCTCCTCTACCCGCAGGGCCACCAGACCGTCATCAATGAGGATCTCCATTCCAGGCTTTACTTCCTCATGCAGCTTGGGATAGGTCACGGCCACCCGCTCCCCGTTGCCCACGACGTCCTCCGTGGTCAGGGTAAAGGTATCACCGGCCTCCAGGCTGATGTTCTTCACGTCAAGGCTCTTGATACGGATCTCAGGACCCTTGGTGTCCATAATGGTAGCCACGGGACGGCTCATGGAATCCCGCACCGCCTTCAGCTTGTTCAGACGGCCCAGGTGCTCCTCATGGTCGCCGTGGGAAAAGTTAAAGCGAGCCGCATCCATACCAGCACGGATCAGCTTGCGCATCATTTCTTCGCTCTCGACCGCAGGGCCCAGAGTACAAATGATCTTAGTCTTTCTCAGCATGTTTTCGTTCCTCCATTCCTTTAGGGACGTTTCTTTTATTTTCTTCTATTACGCCATTATCATACCTGATGACAGCCGCTTTGGCTAGCGGTGAAATGGATAAAAATGATTTCCGTTTCCAAAAAAAATCAGGCAAAGCCGTGTGAAAGTAAGGAAATTTCACACCTGCTTTGCCTGTTTTTTACCTGTGTCTTCCAGTTATAAACGATTTTAGCCGCCGTAAGAGTCTGCCAGAGCCTTAAACTTGGGCAGAGCCCGCTGGATCATCTCTGTCTGCACGCAGTAGGCCAAACGGAAGTGGCCGGGCGCACCAAAGCCGGAACCGGGCACCAGCAGCAGATCAAACTGCTTGGCCCGCTCGCTGAAGGCCATGTCATCGGGCTCCAGAGAACGGGGGAAGAGATAGAACGCACCGCCGGGCTGGGCCACGTGGTAGCCCATCTCCCGCAGGGAATTCACCAACAGCTCACAGTTCTTCTCATACACCGACAGATCGCTGGTCATGTCACAGCACAGAGAGGTGACCTGCTGGAACAGACTGGGGGCATTCACATAGCCCAGAGAGCGCCCCGCACCGGCCACAGCGGCATAGACCTCCTTGCTGTCGGTGACCTGGCCGGGCACCAGCACATAGCCCAGGCGCTCGCCGGGCAGAGAGAGCGACTTACTGAAGGAGTAGCACACAATGGTGTCTTTGTAGATATGGGGGATCCAGGGCACCTCTACCCCGGCAAAGGCGATCTCCCGGTAGGGTTCATCGGAGATCAGATAGATGGGGTGACCATACTCCGCCTCCTTCTTTTCCAGGATCGCAGCCAGCTGCTCCAGAGTCTGGCGGGAATAGACCACACCGGAGGGGTTGTTGGGGGAGTTAACCACCACACCCTTGGTGTTGGGGGTAATTGCTTTCTCAAAGGCATCAAAATCAATCTGGAAGTGCTCGATCTCCGGGAAAATCAGCACCATCTTGGCTCCCGCTCCCTCGATAAACACTTTATACTCGGGGAAGTAAGGAGCAAAGACGATAAACTCGTCTCCGGGGCAGGTCAGGCCGTTGAACACACAGCACAAGGAGGCCGCCGCACCCACGGTGATGTAAAACTGGTCGGCCGTATAGTCTCCTCCGAAACGGCGGTTGAGAGAGTCGGCAAAGCGCTGCCGGGCCGCAGCATCACCCTGAGCACTGGTGTAGCAGTGGATCACTTCCGGCTGCTCCTGCAGGATGCGGATGGCATTCTCATTCACTGCGTCGGGCGCAGGAACGCTGGGGTTGCCCAGAGAAAAATCAAACACATTCTCCCGGCCAACCTCTTTGGCCCGCTGATTGCCGTACTCAAACAGCTCCCGGATCACAGAACGGGCCGTGCCCAACTGCAGCATACGTTTGGAAACCATGGAACAAACCTCCTGGAAATAAATTCATTGGCGCGCCGGACAGCATGTCGCATTTTGTCCGGGTGTCTTTTCATTGTGCTTTATTATAGCACGCCTGTTTAGCACTGTAAAGCGTTGATTTTTTTCGCCTTCATCTCGGATAATTTCCATTATTTCTCACTATTTCTTTCAATTTCCCTATGCAAACTTTTATTTTCAAAATATTTACATCCGCCCTTGTGCTATTTTACCAATTTACAAACTTTTCATTTGTCATTATAATCAATATACAACAAACGCGCAGATTTTTCCGGCCGCCTGTTCCAAGCTGCCGCAGCATTGCTGCCGCAGAAGCCACATCGACTCAGACTTTCCTGGAAAGGGGGCATCTCCATGCAAATCATCGTCGGAAGATCGATTCAAAATCAAATTGCCGCCGGACCCCTGCATTTCTATACCCGCCATTTCTTCCCTTTGGCCTCCGTCTCCCATCGCTCCCAGGACGAGGAGATCCACCGCTTCCGTGCCGCCCAGCAGCGTTCGATTGTAATGCTGTCCAAGCTCTATGAGCAGGCCGCCCGGGATGTAGGCATTCAGGCCGCCTCGATTTTTTCCATCCACGCCATGCTGTTGGAGGACACTTCCTTTGTGGAGAGCATCCTTTCCGTTCTTTCCAACCAACATACTACGGCAGAATATGCGGTACAAACCGCAGGCAACAGCTTTGCTACCGCCTTTGCCGATATGGACAGCCCCTACATGCAGGCCCGGGGCGCCGACATCCGGGATATCTCTAACCATCTGATCCGCTGTCTGCTGGATATTCAGCCCCCTGATCCTCTTGGTGACCAGCCTGCCATTCTGGTTTCCGACGAGCTGCTGCCCAGTGAAATACTGGCACTGGACCGGCGCAAGCTGCTGGGCCTGGTCACCTGGCACGGCAGCGTGGACAGCCACACCGCCATGCTTCTTCGGGCTATGAAGATCCCCGGCCTGGCTCAGTCAAACATTACCCCCATCTGGGATGGACATCCCGCCATTCTGGACGGCTTCAGCCAGTGCCTGTATGTTGATCCAGAACCTGAGGTGTTCCGACAGTTGGGGCTCCATGTCCCCCGCTATCTTCAGCGCCGGGAAGACCAGGCCGTAGCTGCGGCAATCGAATAACGCAGATCAAAAAAGGACCGCCGAGGCGGTCCTTTTCTTATTTTTCCGGGCTGCGGAACTCGTGGACCCGCTCCTCTCCACGGAGAATACGCAGAGCTCCCAGAGCCAGCGCTTCCATTTCGTTTTCTCCCGGGATGACCACCACTTTGACCAGGTTGTGCAGGTAGTCGATAACCATGCCGGTAAGCATCTTGGAGTTTGCCAGGCCGCCGGTGAGGATGACCGCATCGATGAGCTCGGTAAAGCAGCCCAGCATGATACCCACACCCTTGGAAATCTGCAGAGCCTGCGCCTTATACACCAGCGCGGCCCACTCGTCTCCTTTCTGGATCCGGCGCTCAATCTCCTGACAGTCGTGGGTACCCAACAGAGCGGACATACCGCCCTCACCTCGCAGCTTTTTCAGCATCTCCGGCTTGGTATACTTGCCGGAGTAGCACATATCCACCACGTAGAGCATATTGAGGCTGCCAGACCGGTCGGGAGAGAAGGGACCGGCATCGTCCGACACCGAGTCAATGATCCGGCCATGGCTGTGGGCAGAGATGGAGATTCCTCCACCCAGATGGGCCACCACCAGATTCATGTCCTCATACTTACGTCCCAGCGTCTCCGCGTACTTGTGGGAGGTAGCCCGAGCGTTGAGCACGTGGCAGAAGCTGGTACGGGTGACCTCCTTAAAGCCGGTGACACGGGCCTCAGGCAACAATTCGTCGCTGGTGACTGCATCGTAGATATACGCAGGAATCCCCAGGGGTTTAGCAAAGGCCCGTGCCATCAGTCCTCCCAGATTGGAAGCGTGGTCAAAGGCGGTGTGATGGCGCAGGCAGTCCTCCAGCGCGTCGTCCACCTGATAGCCCCCCGCCACAATATGGGGAATGATGCCGCCCCGGCCCACCACGGCCGACAGGGTGGACAGGTCAAAGCCCTCCTGGGCCAGCCAAAGCCGCACCAGAGCCACCCGGTAATCCAGCTGGTCGTACAAAGTGGGATAAGGCGCCAGATCCTGATTGGTATGCACCATGCTTTTCACCGCCAGCTGGTGCTCATCCTCATAGATCGCCGCCTTGGTGCTGGTGGAGCCTGGGTTGAGTACTAACAAACGATAGGCCATATGCGTCGCCTCCTACTGCAACTGGTATGCCACTCACCGGGCCATGGCGGCCGCAATGAGGATAGAATCGTATTTTTCCGCCGGAGTAGCGCCCCGGGAATTGATAGTGATGGGCACCGACGCCCCCAGCACCAACCCAGCCATATCGCCCCCCGCCAGGCCATACAGAGATTTACCCAGCAGGTTGCCTGCGGTGATATTGGGCACCAGGAAAATATCCGCGTCTCCGGCTACCGGGCTGTGGTATCCCTTGATGGCTGCCGCCTCCCGGTCGGTGGCCAGGTCCAACGAGATGGGCCCCTCCACCAGGCAGTCTCCAAAGGCTCCTGCCGCTCCTTCCTCTTTCAGGGCGGCGGCATCCACCGTCTCCTGCATCTTGGGATTCACCGTCTCCACTGCACACAGCACCGCCGCCTTAGGCTGATCGTAGCCCAAAAAGCGGCACAGGCCCAGGGCGTTATTTAAAATCGCACGCTTCTGCTCCAGGTCGGGAGCTACCACCATACCGCCATCGGTAATGAACATCAGCTTATGGTAGGCAGGCACGTCCAGAATGGCCACGTGGGAAAGCACTGCGCTCTCCCGGATCCCGGTGCCGTGGCGCACCACTTCTTTGAGCAGGGTTCCGGTCTGGATCATTCCCTTGATGAGCAGGCTGCCCCGACCCTGTCGGATCAGCTCGACCGCCCGGCGGGCGCATCCTGCCTCATCCTCATCCTTCTCGTCCACCACATCTTCCTCAGGCACCTGCCAGCCCATGGCCTGGGTCAGCCTTTGGATCTCGGCGGCGTCACCCACCAGCACCGGACGGATGAGTCCATCCTCCTGGGCCTTGCGTACTGCCTGGAGTGTATGTTCCTCATGGGCCGCGGCTACCACGGCGGCCTTTGGCGGAATATGCTTCAGATCCTGTTTGAGCTGCTGAAATCCGGAGATCGCCATATCAAATTCCTCCCAACCGGCGGAATGCTCCGCCTCCGTTCCCTGCGGGACAACATTTTTCTTGGGTTTATTCTATCAGTTTTTTGAAAAAAAGTATAGAGAAACTTTGATTTTCCGCGTTAAAGCAACAAATTTGCCCCATTTATTCTTTTTCCAAATAAAGCGCACCCTCAGGCGGCCACAATTTTCTCTTGACTTTATCACTTTTACGCATTACAGTTTAACACAATAAAACAAGGGAGATATTTTTCCCTATAAGAGGGTGAAACAATGGCAATCAAGGTAGGGCTTCTTCTAATCTTCTTTTCCGTTATGGTGGGTATCGGTCTCTACTGCCGCCGCCACGCTACCAACGTCAATGGCTTTGTGCTGGGCGGCCGCTCTGTCGGCCCGTGGCTCACTGCCTTTGCCTATGGCACCAGCTACTTCTCCGCTGTGGTCTTTGTAGGCTATGCAGGACAGTTCGGCTGGAAATACGGCATTGCTGCCACCTGGGCAGGCATCGGCAACGCCCTGCTTGGCTCTCTGCTGGCCTGGGTGGTGCTGGGCCGCCGCACCCGCATCATGACACAGCATCTGGACAGCGCCACCATGCCGGAGTTTTTCGGCAAGCGGTTTGGATCCAAGAAGCTGAAGGTGGCCGCCTCGGTGATCATCTTTATTTTTCTCATTCCCTACACCGCCAGCTTGTATAACGGCCTGAGCCGCCTGTTCGGCATGGCCTTTGACATCGACTACGGCGTTTGTGTCGTGGTCATGGCCATTCTTACCGGGGTCTATGTGATTGCCGGCGGCTATATGGCCACCGCCATCAACGACTTTATCCAGGGCATCATCATGATCTTTGGCATCTGTGCCGTCATCGCTGCAGTTCTTAACAGTCAGGGCGGCTTCTTGGCCGCTCTGGAGGGACTGGCTCAGGTGAATGATCCGCAGGTCTCCTCCGTCCCCGGGGTGTTTGCCTCCTTCTTTGGCCCAGATCCCCTCAATCTGCTGGGGGTGGTTCTGCTCACCTCCCTGGGCACTTGGGGACTGCCTCAGATGGTACAAAAGTTTTATGCCATCAAGGACGAAAAGGCCATCGACACCGGCACTGTCATCTCTACCGTCTTTGCCGCCATCGTGGCCGGAGGCTGCTATTTCCTGGGCGGCTTTGGTCGGCTCTTCTCCGACCAAGTGGATGTGGCTGCCAACGGCTATGACTCTATCATCCCCACCATGCTCTCTGGCCTGTCCGACGTGCTCATCGCTGTGGTAGTCATTCTGGTGCTCTCCGCCTCCATGTCCACCCTCTCCTCCCTGGTGCTGGCCTCCAGTTCTACCCTGACCCTGGATGTACTCAAAGGGCGAGTGATCCGGGAGGACGACGAGAAAAGCCAGGTACTGGTCATGCGGGGACTCATCGTGCTCTTTATTGCCATCTCCGTGGTGCTGGCCATCATTCAGTACCGCTCCAGTGTCACCTTCATTGCCCAACTCATGGGCGTGAGCTGGGGCGCTCTGGCCGGAGCCTTTCTGGCCCCCTTCCTTTACAGCTTATACTGGAAAAAGGCCACCCGCGGGGCCTGCTGGGTCTGCTTCCTGTTTTCTACAATCTTTATGCTGGCCAATATCTTTGTGGGCGACCACTTCCCCACGCTTCTCCAGTCTCCCATCAATGCCGGCGCTTTCTGCATGCTGTCCGGTCTGGTTATTGTCCCAGTGGTATCCCTGCTTACCCCAAAGCCGGACAAAAATCTCGTGGACGCGGCCTTCTCCTGCTATGACCGCAAAGTTCTGGTCCGTCAGCGTCAAGCACTGGGTGAGCGGGAATAATCTTTATTTTCTCTTAAAATTTGGGCCAAAAACTCCATTTCTTGGGCAAGAAACACCATGTTCAAAGTCAGAGCCGTGTGGTATCCTATGGAGGATATCATACGGCCTGCTTTTCGCCGCTGACTTAAAATCATACGGGGCTTTCCCGCAAAGAAAGAGTTGATATTATGATCATTGATATCCACACCCATACGTTCCCGGACAAGCTGGCCTCCACCACTATTCCCAAGCTGGAGCAGATGTCCCACACAAAATCCTATGTGGACGGCACCAACGGCGGCTTGATGGCTTCCATGGCCAAAGCCGGGGTAAATTATTCGGTGGTCCTTCCTGTGGCCACCAGCCCTAAGCAGGTGCTGCACATCAATGACAGTTCCGCACGCATCAATGAACAGTTTGCGCAGACCGGGATCTTCTCCTTCGGCTGTATCCATCCTGATTACGACGACTACCGCGCCGAGCTGGCCCGGGTAAAGGAGCTGGGTCTGAAGGGCATCAAGCTCCACCCCGTCTACCAGGACGTGGATTTTGACGACATCCGCACATTGCGTATTCTGGACCGGGCCGCTGAGCTGGGCCTCATTGTGCTCACCCACTCCGGCCTGGACGTAGGCTTCCCCGGCCGGGTGCGGGTCACTCCCGCCATGGTCCAGCACGCGGTCAAGGAAGTTGGCCCTCTGACTTTGATTCTGGCCCACATGGGTGGCTGGCGTAACTGGGACGAGGCAGAGGATCTTCTGGCGGATGCTCCGGTCTATCTGGACACCTCCTACTCTCTGGGCACCCTCCATGCCCTGGATGACGGCTATTATAAGCCCGAAGATCTGCCTATGCTCAGCCAGGAACAGTTCCTGCGCATGGTCCACACCTTTGGCCCCCACCGCTTCCTGTTCGGTACGGACAGCCCCTGGGGCGACCAATCTCAGGGTGTGGAGCGCATCCGCTCTCTGCCGTTTACCGAAGAAGAAAAAGCCGCGATTCTGGGCGGAAATGCTCAAAAGCTGCTGCAATTCCCTGAAATCTAAAAACAGAGCGTCATAACTGCAAGCAGTTATGACGCTCTGTTTTGTTATCGGAAGAAACGCAGGTTAATATCCACGTTGCCGGAAATGCCAGGCACACGACCAGTGGAGGTATACTGCCACATATCGAAGTCATAGTAGAACGTAGGAACGCTGTTATACTGGGCCAGCCAGAAGGGATAGTCCATCAGCTGGCTCAGGTCGTACTGCTTATACCCTTCAGAGGGATTGAAGTAGACCATGGCCTCATAACCTGCAGCCGTGATATCCTCACAGAAGGCATTGGCCATCTTACACATGGTGCTCACGCTGGGCACTGTCTGTGTACGGGAACCGGCATAGTTCTGGCGCTCCCAGTCGAAGACCACCGGATAGGTCAGGTCATAATCTTTTACCTGCTCAATGACATATGCGGCCTCCTCCCGAGCCTCCTCAACAGTGATGGCCTGAGAGAAATAATACACGCCTACATCCAGTCCGGCATCCAAGGCACCCTGGATATTCTGAGTGAAATACTTATCCGGCATCATCTTGCCTTCACTGCCATAACCGCGATATCCCACGCGGATAATTGCAAAATCGATGCCGGCGTCGGCCACCTTCTGCCAGTCGATCTCACCCTGATAGACAGATACGTCAATTCCCAGTTCCGTCTCTACCCCCGGCTCCGTGTAGGTCATATAGCCGTCGGAGCCCTTTAAGAAGTATTTGTTATCATAGGAATTCACGGGAACACCGTCTAAAATATCATAATAGGTATTCTGGAACAAAATCTGCTTTCCGTAAGTATGTACCCGGTCGATCTGCCACACGATTACGCTGATCTCTGCACGGCTGATCGGCTTGTCCGGCAGGAAAACTGTCTTTCCATTCTCTGTGCTGCCGGTGACGATTCCCATCTCATAAAGAGCAGTCAAGTAGCCATCGTCAACATCGGAGAAGGGGGATTTATTCTCCGACGGGCTCAGCCCCAGCGCTTTGGCGGCCAGACGGGCAACCAAGATACGAGGCATATCTCCATCCAAATCATCGCCGATCTCTTCGCTGGTCAGATAGCCCTTGGACACTGCATAATCTGCATAGCCGCTGGCCCAGTGGCTGTCTGTCGCGGCAATCGTTCCGCTTCCCGCAGCCTTCAGAACCATGACCAGAGCCGCTCCTGCGCTTAAGGGGTCATCAGCTCCAAAATATCCATTTCCATAGCCATCAATAATGCCCATGCTATTAAGGACCGCTACGTAATTGTAGTACCAGTCACCCTTCTGCACATCAATAAACGGACTGGTATAGCCGGAAGGCACAGTAAGTTTATAGGATCCTGCCAGAACAGGCTGGACCCCCACTACGGCAGCCAAAGCCAATGCAGCGGCTCGCCGTTCAAATTTCTTCCAATTCATCTTGCTTTTTACCTCCATTTTGGGTTTACGATAATCAGACGAAATTATTATATCAAATGTCGCTTTCTGGTACAATAGGTAATTCTGGAAAAGAAAAAGGACGAACAGTTTTGTTCGTCCTTTTTTGTGTTGGCGTTACCTATCTTCCCGGTCCGTCTCCAGACAAGTATTTTCGGCAGAAGCGAGCTTAACTTCCGTGTTCGGAATGGGAACGGGTGGACCCTCGCCCTAATCAACACCAACTATTTTAACCGCTTGCGCGACTAAAATCACTATAAACTTTTGAATGGTACTGGTGACCCGTACGGGAATCGAACCCATGTTTGCGGCGTGAGAGGCCGCCGTCTTAACCGCTTGACCAACGGGCCAGATGGTGCGCCTTCACGGATTCGAACCGGGGACCCACTGATTAAGAGTCAGTTGCTCTACCAGCTGAGCTAAAGGCGCATGTCGTCGACACAAGCTCCATATCACTCGCTTCCGTCTTACGCCGAAAGCTCGCTCATTTCGCTGTGTCTCCTCTTCAAATCAAACCCGCTTCGCTGGGCTTTGATTTGAGTTTCGGGTGCGCTTTTTTCTGTACCCTGAAAACCGAACAGTGAAACAACTTTCCATCGCTCACAAGCGCCTGCATCCTTCTTTGACCTTTTAGGTCAAGCCCTCGGCTTATTAGTATCGGTCAGCTACATGCCTCGCAGCACTTCCACCTCCGACCTATCAACGACATAGTCTACGTCGAGCCTTACTCCTTTCGGATGAGAGATCTTATCTTAGGGGGAGTTTCACGCTTAGATGCTTTCAGCGTTTATCTCGTCCAGACGTAGCTACCCAGCTGTGCCGTTGGCACGACAACTGGTGCACCAGAGGTCTGTCCATCCCGGTCCTCTCGTACTAAGGACAGCTCCCTTCAAATCTCTTACGCCCG
>NZ_JBKVXZ010000046.1:0-11266 GCF_046973065.1 Flintibacter sp.
TGCCCTCGGCCTTCAGAGCGGGGTTGAACCGGAACAGGTTCCAGTAGCCGCACTCAACAGCCTTCTTCATCTCGGCCTGGCAGTTAGCCATGCCGCCCTTGATGGAGTGCATCTCACAGGGAGCGTAGCCGATGATCAGGGAAGGACCGTGATAGGCCTCAGCCTCAGCAATGGCCTTCAGAGTCTGGTTCATGTTGGCGCCCATGGCGATCTGAGCCACATAGACGTAGCCGTAAGTCATGGCGATCTCAGCCAGGCTCTTCTTGGCAACGGTCTTACCGGCAGCAGCGAACTGAGCCACCTGGCCGATGTTGGAAGACTTGGAAGCCTGTCCACCGGTGTTGGAGTACACCTCGGTGTCGAAGACGAACACGTTGACGTCCTCACCGGAAGCCAGCACGTGGTCCACGCCGCCGAAGCCGATGTCATAGGCCCAGCCGTCGCCGCCGAAGATCCACACGGACTTCTTGTTCAGGTACTCCTTCTCAGCCAGGACGTACTTGCAGTCCTCGCAGCCGGCAGCAGCGCCCTTCTCCAGCTCAGCAACCAGAGCCTTGGTGGCCTCGCCGTTGGCAGCGCCGTCGTCCTTGGTGTCCAGGAAGGCCTGGATGGCAGCCTTGGCCTCAGCGGGAGTAGCCTCGGCAGCAACCATGGCCTCCAGCTTGGTGATCAGGCGCTCACGGATAGCCTTCTGGCCCAGATACATGCCCAGGCCGTGCTCGGCGTTATCCTCGAACAGGGAGTTGGCCCAAGCGGGACCCTTGCCCTCGGCAGTGGTGGTGTAGGGAGAAGTAGCAGCGGGGCCGCCCCAGATGGAGGAACAGCCGGTGGCGTTGGAGATATACATCCGATCGCCGAACAGCTGGGTGATCAGGCGAGCATAAGAGGTCTCGGCGCAGCCGGCGCAGGAGCCGGAGAACTCGAGCAGAGGCTTCTTGAACTGGCTGCCCTTCACGGTCAGGTCGGTCACATCGGCCTTGGCGGAAACCTTCTCCACCATGTAGTTGAAGACCTCCTGCTGAGCAGCCTCCTGCTCCTGAGGCACCATGGTCAGAGCCTTGGTGGGACACACGCCGGCACACACGGTGCAGCCCATGCAGTCCAGGGGGCTGATGGCCATAGCAAACTTGTACACGCCCTTGCCCTTGCCGGCCTTCACGTCCACGATCTTGGCAGCCTCGGGAGCGGCAGCAGCCTCCTCCTCGGTCAGCATGAAGGGACGGATGGTAGCGTGGGGGCAGACGAAGGAGCACTGGTTACACTGGATACACTTGGTAGCATCCCAAGTGGGAACCATAACGGCCACGCCGCGCTTCTCGTAAGCGGCAGCGCCCAGCTCGAAGGTGCCGTCCACGTGATCCACGAAGGCGGACACAGGCAGGCTGTCGCCGTCCATGCGGTCCACGGGATCCAGGATGTCCTGAACCATCTTCACCAGCTTGGCGGGACCGGTCAGGGCAGAATCCTTCTTCACATCCTCGGCGGTAGCCCAGGAAGCGGGAACGTCGATCTTCACGAAGGCGGTAGCGCCGGCGTCGATGGCCTTGTGGTTCATGTCCACGATGTCCTGGCCCTTCTTCAGGTAGGACTTGGTGGCGGCATCCTTCATGTACTGGATGGCCTCCTCCTGAGGCATAACCTTAGCCAGGGTGAAGAAAGCGGACTGCAGGATGGTGTTGGTGCGCTTGCCCATACCGATCTTGGCAGCCAGGTCAATGGCGTTGATGGTGTACAGCTGGATGTTGTTGGCCGCGATGTAGCGCTTAGCGCTGGCGGACAGGTGATGCTCCAGCTCCTCCATGTTCCACTGGCAGTTGATCATGAACACACCGCCGGGCTTTACGTCGCGGACCATGGGGAAGTCCTTGGTGACGTAGGAGGGGTTGTGGCAGGCCACGAAGTCGGCCTTGTTGATGTAGTAGGGGCTGCGGATGGCCTTGTCGCCGAAACGCAGGTGGCTGATGGTCACGCCGCCGGTCTTCTTGGAGTCGTACTGGAAGTAAGCCTGCACGTACTTGTCGGTGTGGTCGCCGATGATCTTGATGGAGTTCTTGTTGGCGCCCACGGTGCCGTCGCCGCCCAGGCCCCAGAACTTGCACTCGATGGTGCCCTCAGCAGCGGTGTTGGGGGCGTCGTGCTCCTCCAGAGAGCTGTTGGTGACGTCGTCCACGATGCCGATGGTGAAGTGGTTCTTGGGAGCGTCCTGAGCCAGGTTCTCATAGACAGCAAACACGCTCTTGGGCGGGGTGTCCTTGGAACCCAGGCCGTAACGGCCGGCCACGACGGTCTTGTCGGTGATACCGGCAGTGGACAGGGCAGTGATGACGTCCAGATACAGAGGATCGCCCAGAGCGCCGGGCTCCTTGGTGCGGTCCAGGACGGCAATCTTCTTGGCGGTAGCGGGGATGGCAGCGATCAGCTTGTCCGCACGGAAGGGGCGGTACAGGCGGACCTTGATCAGGCCGACCTTCTGGCCGTTGGCATTCAGGTAGTCGATGACTTCCTCAGCCACGTCGCAGATGGAGCCCATGGCGATGATGACGCGGTCAGCATCCTCAGCGCCGTAGTAGTTGAACAGCTGATAGTTGGTGCCCAGCTTCTCGTTGACCTTGCCCATGTACTCCTCAACGATCTCAGGCAGAGCGTCGTAGTAGGGGTTGCAGGCCTCGCGGTGCTGGAAGAAGATGTCGCCGTTCTCGTGAGAGCCGCGCATGGTGGGACGCTCGGGGTTCAGAGCGCGCTTGCGGAAGGCCTCAACAGCGTCCATGTCGACCATCTCAGCCAGATCCTTGTAGTCCCAAATAGCGACCTTCTGGATCTCGTGGGAGGTACGGAAGCCGTCGAAGAAGTTGATGAAGGGGACGCGGCCCTTGATGGCGGACAGGTGAGCCACAGGAGCCAGGTCCATGACCTCCTGCACGTTGCCCTCAGCCAGCATAGCAAAGCCAGTCTGGCGGCAGGCCATAACGTCGGAGTGGTCACCGAAGATGTTCAGAGACTGAGCAGCAACGGTACGGGCGGACACGTGGAACACCGCGGGCAGCAGCTCGCCGGCGATCTTATACATGTTGGGGATCATCAGCAGCAGGCCCTGAGAGGCGGTGTAGGTGGTGGTCAGGGCGCCGGCGGCCAGAGAGCCGTGGACGGTACCGGCAGCACCGGCCTCAGACTGCATCTCAATAACCTTAACGGTGGTGCCGAAGATGTTCTTCTGGCCCTGAGCAGCCCACTGGTCCACATAGTCGGCCATGGGGCTGGACGGAGTAATGGGGTAAATGCCGGCTACTTCGGTGAAGGCATAGCTGACATATGCGGCCGCATTATTGCCGTCCATGGTTTTGAACTTTCTTGCCATAGAGTTCCCTACTTTCTTCCTTATTCAATCGTTCTCTGAAAAACCGATTCCCCATGGATCCGGTTTTCCAGGGAGTCTCTGCCCTATTTTACTGTCTCTCCGCCGGAATGCCAATTGTTGAATTAGTTATAAGAATTATAACTAATTACTTATAATTGCGCATAGCAGCGCCGCTCCCGGGCAGTTGGGAGCGGTTTGTGTGTTTCGACGGGAAATAGTTTATCACTTTTTCCCCCTTTTGTAAATTCATCCACCTGGATTTTTCCTTGTTTTTCTCACAAAGTTGAGGGTTCGTATTGCAATATTTCTTGCAAAAGCTTACAATGAGCTACAATGGAGCCTCTATTTTTTGGGCTGTTATCGGTCTTTACCCATAAATTTTTTCTATCTTCTCCTTGAATTGGAGGATTTTACCATGGTTTACAACGTGCGTTCTCTCGGCCTGCATGGTATCGCCGGTTATTCCGTGTCGGTGGAATGCGATCTGTCCAGCGGCCTGCCCGCCTTCACCATTGTGGGTCTGCCAGACGCGGCGGTGAACGAGGCCCGGGAGCGAGTACGCGCCGCCATCAAAAACTGCGGTTTCTCCTTCCCGGTCAGCCGTATCACCGTCAACCTGGCGCCTGCCCATGTGAAAAAGGTGGGCACCCTCTATGACCTGCCCATTCTGGTGGGCCTGCTGGCGGCAGCCGGACAGCTGAAAATTAAGGCCCAGGACTGCGCCTTTGTGGGGGAGCTGTCCCTGTCCGGCAAGCTGCGTCCGGCTGCTGGGATGCTGCCCATGGCTCTGCACGCCAAGGCGGAGGGCATCCGCGCCCTCTTTGTCCCCAGCGCCAACGCCGCCGAGGCCACCCTGGCCGGCGGCCCGGCAGTCTACCCGGTGGACCACGTGATGGATCTGGTACGCCACTTTACCGGTGAGGCCCCCATCTCCCCCGCGCCCCCTTGGTTGGGTGAGACTGCCCCAGAGCCCGGTCCCGACTTCTCCGAAGTGAAGGGCCAGGATGCGGTAAAACGTGCTCTGGAGATTGCCGCCGCTGGTGGCCACAATATTTTAATGGTGGGACCGCCGGGCTCGGGCAAATCCATGCTGGCTAAACGCCTGCCCTCCATTCTTCCCGACCTCACCCAGGAGGAAGCTCTGGAAGTCACCCAGATCCACTCGGTGCTGGGCCTCACCGACTCCAGACACCCTCTCATCACCCGCCGTCCGTTCCGTTCCCCCCACCACAGCGTCTCTGCCGCCGCCATGGCCGGAGGGGGTTCCAATCCCAAGCCGGGGGAAATTTCTCTGGCTCACCACGGGGTGCTGTTTCTGGATGAGCTGCCGGAATTTCAAAAGGATGTGCTGGAGGTGCTGCGTCAACCCCTGGAGGACGGGCAGGTTCAGATTTCCCGGGCCTCCGGCTCGGTGGTCTACCCCAGCCAGTTCATGCTGGTATGTGCCATGAACCCCTGTAAGTGCGGATGGTACGGTCATCCCTCCGGCCGCTGCCGCTGCTCCGAGGCGGAGGTCCAGCGCTACCTCTCCCGGCTCTCCGGTCCTCTGCTGGACCGCATCGACCTGTTTGTAGAGGTGGCCGCTATGGAGTTTGACGAGCTCGCCCGCCGCGCTCCTGCTGAATCCTCCGCCGCCATCAAGGCGCGGGTGGACGAGGCCCGCGCCATCCAGAACCGCCGCAGCACCAGCAACGCCCACCTGGCCCAGCCCCAGTTGGAGGAGTGCTGTGCTCTGGACGACTCCTGCCAGAAGATCATGCGGGGCGCCTTTGAGCGCATGGGCCTCACCGCCCGCAGCTATGACCGCATCCGCCGGGTGGCCCGCACCATTGCCGACCTGGATGAAAGCGAAGAAATCCAGCCCCAGCACCTGGCCGAGGCCCTGCAATACCGTCCCCCGGCCTATTTGAGGCGCTGAACGGTCAAAATACTGGACATATCCCGGTTTTTTCATTATAATATTTGATTACCCATGACCGGAAAGGAACTATTGATTATGAACGAGATCATTCTGCTCAAGCTGGGTGAGCTGGTCCTCAAGGGCCTGAACCGCCGCAGCTTTGAGGATAAACTGCAAGCCAACATCCACCGCCGCCTCCACCCCTTTGGCCAGTTTAAGGTGTACACCCGCCAGTCCACCACCTATGTGGAGCCCAAGGACGACACCTGTGACGTGGAGGGCGCCTACGAGGCACTGACCAAGGTCTTCGGCATTGTAGGCATCTCCCTGGCCCGCCCCTGTGAGAAGGACAAGGACGCCATTTTGGCCTGTGCCAAGGAGTTTCTGGACGACCAGCTCCGTGCCGCCCGCACCTTTAAGGTAGAGACCAAGCGGGCCGATAAGACCTTCCCTATGACCTCCATTCAGCTCAGCCAGTATGTGGGTGGGGAGCTTCACGAGGCCTATGATAACCTGGAGGTAGACGTCCACCACCCCGAGCTCACGGTCTACGTGGAGGTGCGGGACTATGCCGCCTACGTTCACGCCCAGCCCCAGCCCGGCGCCGGCGGCCTGCCCGTGGGCATCAACGGCCGTGCCGTCTCTCTGCTGTCCGGCGGCATCGACTCCCCGGTGGCCAGCTGGATGATCGCCAAGCGTGGTGTGGCTCTGGAGATGGTCCACTTCTTCTCCTATCCCTACACCTCCCCCGAGGCGAAGGAAAAGGTTCTGGAGCTGGCTAAGCTCCTCACCCCCTACACTGGGCGCCTCACCGTCCACGTGGTCCCCTTCACCGCTATTCAGGAGGAGCTGCGCCGCTCCTGTCCGGAGGAACTCTTCACCGTCATCATGCGCCGCTTTATGATGCGTATTTCTGAGGCGGTGGCCAAGCGGTGCGGAGCCAAGGCGCTGGTCACCGGCGAGTGCCTGGGCCAGGTGGCCAGCCAGACCATGGACGCCATGATGGTCACCGGTTCTGTGGTGGACCTGCCCATCCTGCGCCCCTGCGTGGGCATGGACAAGGAAGAGATCGTCCAGATCGCCCGGAAGATCGGCACTTTTGAGACCTCCATTCTCCCCTACGAGGACTGCTGCACCGTCTTTACCCCCCGCCACCCCCGTCTGCGCCCCATGCCCGGCGAGGTGGCCGAGGCCGAAAAGAATCTGGACATTGACGCCATGGTCCAGGCGGCCGTGGACGGCATCGAGCGGGTTCAGGTGAACCTGTAAGGAGGCGCAAACCATGGCTCATACGGTCGAAATTTTATCGGTGGGCACGGAACTTCTGCTGGGCAACATTGCCAACACCGACGCCCAGATGCTCTCTCAGGGCTTAAGCGCCCTGGGGCTCAATGTCTACTGGCACACTGTGGTAGGAGATAATCCCCAGCGCGCCAAGGAGGCGGTGGAACTGGCCCGGAAGCGGGCGGATATTATCATCACCACCGGCGGTCTGGGTCCCACCTGCGACGACCTGACCAAAAACGTGCTGGCCGAGGCTTTCGGCAAGAAGCTGGTCTATGATGAGGAATCTCTGGAGCGCATCAAGGCCTATGGCAAGGCCACCGGCCGCCCTTTGACCGAGAACAATTTTCAGCAGGCGCTGGTACCCGAAGGGTGTACGGTTCTGACCAACGACTGGGGCTCTGCTCCCGGCTGTGCCTTTGAGGCCGATGGCGTCCATGTCATCATGCTCCCCGGCCCTCCCAGTGAGTGTACCCCCATGTTCCGCTACCGGGTTGTTCCCTATCTCCAGGCCCTGTCTGAGGGAGTCATCGCCTCCCACACGCTCAAGCTCTTCGGCATCGGAGAGTCGGCCATGGAGGCCCAACTGCGGGATCAAATGAACGCCATGGCCAACCCCACCCTGGCTCCCTACGCCAAGGAGGGCGAGTGCGAGCTGCGGGTGACTGCCAAGGCTCCCACCATGGAGGAGGCTCAGGCTCTTCTGCTGCCCAAGGTAGAGGAGCTGAAACAGCACTTCGGAGCCCTGGTCTACGGAGTGGATGTGCCCTCTCTGGAATTCGTAGTGGAAAACCTGCTGCGGGAAAAGGGGCTGACCATCGGCACCGCGGAAAGCTGCACCGGCGGACTGATGGCCAAACGGCTCACGGATGTGTCCGGAGCCTCTCAGGTGTTCAAGGGCGGCATCGTCTCTTACACCAATGAAGTAAAGCACCACGTTCTTGGGGTCCCCCAGGAGCTTCTTGATCAATACGGAGCCGTATCCGCTCCCGTAGCCAAGGCTATGGCAGAGGGCGCCCGGCGCGCTCTGGGATGCGACATCGCCCTGTCCTCCACCGGCGTAGCCGGTCCGGACAAGGACGATTGGGGCAATGAGGTGGGTACCATGTTCGTGGCTATCGCCACCCCGGAGGGAACCCACGTGCGGGAGCTCCATCTGGGCAACCGCCCGGTGCGGGCGCGGCTGCGCACCCAAACCGCTCACCACGCCTTTGATCTGGCCCGGCGGTATGTAAGCGGCCTTCCCCTGGAAGACTAAAAGCGGGCGGCATACGCCGCCCGCTTTTTATTTGAACTTCCAATAGAGCCAGCCTGCCAGTGCCAGCTGGAGCACCAGCAGAGCGGGCAATCCATAGCGGAAATACCAGTGCTTGGTCTTGTGGTGGAACACCCGCATTCCAAGGATTGCTCCCACGGTTCCCCCCAGCAGGGGAGGCAAAAACAAGCTTTTTTCGGAAATACGCCACGCACCACGCTTGGCCCGGCGCTTGTCGATTCCCATAAGCAGGAATCCCACCCCATTGATGAGCAGCAGATATAGCCCAGCTATTTGCATGATATCTTTCATAATATGAGCCCTCTTCCAGGAATTTGGGCCATTTTACCTGATTTTTCTCAAAAAAACAACCCCGCTTTTCAGAGCGGGAGAAGGAGTTTTTCCCATGCTGCATCTCTACTGTGGAAATGGAAAAGGAAAGACCACTGCCGCTATGGGCCTGGCGCTCCGGGCCGCCGGACGGGGCAAACGTGTCGTCATCGCCCAGTTTCTCAAAGGAGCAGACAGCGGCGAGCGTCTCGCTCTGGCCCGCCTGCCCCAGGTCACCCTGCTGCCCGTTCCCGACGCCGTCAAGTTTTCCTTCCGCATGTCGGAGGATGAGCGCCGCTCGGAAGCCCAGCGCTATCAAGACCTGCTGAAGCTGATCAGCCGCACGGCCCGCGGCTGCTTTCTCCTGGTGCTGGACGAGGCCTGCGCGGCTGTGAACACCGGTCTTCTGCCTTTGGAGGATCTGCTTGCCTGCCTGGACAGCCTGGAATGTGAGGTCGTGCTTACCGGACGTGACCCGGCTCCTGAACTGATGGAGCGGGCGGACTATATCACCTCGATGGAGGCGGTACGCCATCCCTTTGAGCAGGGTATTACCGCCCGGGAGGGTATTGAGTTTTAACTAGTTTGCCATAAGCTCGCTTCCAGCGGATTCTTTTTCCCATCTAACTTTCCTTATTCTCATCTATCTGTCTTTACGAGACGCCTTATCCCGGCGTCTCTTTTTCTTTTGCACAATTTCTTTCCTTTTTGTTTACTTTTTCTTCCTTTAAGCATTTTCTTAAGCAGAATAGTGAATTATTTTCTCTGAGCTCCATAAAAACCGTGAAAAATATCCAAGAACCGGTTGCAATATTTCCTTCAAATAGGTATAATATTTGCGCGGTAATTTCGTCGCTTTCCGAAAGGCGGCGGTACCATCGGTATGAGCGGCGCCGGCGTATCCGGCATTCGGCTGTTCCACGTGAGAAGGGGACAGGCCTTTGCGCCCCCGCCGTCATCACAGAAAGGAATGAAGTAAATGGCAAACAAGTTTGTGTACCTCTTCTCCGAAGGCAACGGCTCTATGCGTGAGCTGCTGGGCGGCAAGGGCGCCAACCTGGCCGAGATGACCAACCTGGGCATGCCCGTGCCCCAGGGCTTCACCATCACCACCGAAGCCTGCACCCAGTACTATGAGGACGGCGAGAAGATCAACGACGAGATCCAGGCCCAGATCATGGAGTACATCACCAAGATGGAGGAGATCACCGGCAAGAAGTTCGGCGATCTGGAAAACCCCCTGCTGGTCTCCGTGCGTTCCGGTGCCCGCGCCTCCATGCCCGGCATGATGGACACCATCCTGAACCTGGGCCTGAACGAGGACGTGGTTGAGGTCATTGCCAAGAAGTCCAACAACCCCCGCTGGGCTTGGGACTGCTACCGCCGCTTCATCCAGATGTACTCTGACGTCGTCATGGAAGTGGGCAAGAAGTACTTCGAGGAGCTCATCGACGAGATGAAGGCCAAGCGCGGCGTCACTCAGGACGTGGAGCTCACTGCCGAGGACCTGAAGGAGCTGGCTGGCCAGTTCAAGGCTGAGTACAAGGAGAAGATCGGTGCCGACTTCCCCTCCGATCCCAAGGAGCAGCTCATGGGCGCCATCAAGGCCGTGTTCCGCTCCTGGAACAACCCCCGCGCCATTGTTTACCGCCGCATGAACGACATCCCCGGCTCCTGGGGCACCGCCGTCAACGTGCAGTCCATGGCCTTCGGCAACATGGGCGATGACTGCGGCACCGGCGTAGCCTTTACCCGTAACCCCGCCACCGGCGAGAAGAAGCTCATGGGCGAGTTCCTGACCAACGCCCAGGGCGAGGACGTGGTGGCCGGCGTGCGTACCCCCATGCCCATCCAGGAGATGGCCGACAAGTTCCCCGAGGCCTTCAAGCAGTTTGAGCAGGTCTGCCAGACTCTGGAGAACCACTACCACGACATGCAGGACATGGAGTTTACCGTGGAGAACGGCAAGCTGTACATGCTCCAGACCCGTAACGGCAAGCGTACCGCTGCCGCCGCTCTGAAGATCGCCTGCGACCTGGTGGACGAGGGTCAGATCACCGAGCAGCAGGCTGTTGCCATGATCGATCCCCGTAACCTGGACACCCTGCTCCACCCCCAGTTCGATCCCGCCGCTCTGAAGGCCGCCACTCCCGTGGGCACCGCTCTGCCCGCTTCTCCCGGCGCTGCCTGCGGTAAGATCGTCTTCACCGCCGACGACGCCAAGGATTGGGCCGCTCGCGGTGAGAAGGTGGTTCTGGTCCGTCTGGAGACCTCTCCTGAGGACATTGAGGGCATGGTCGCCTCTCAGGGCATCCTGACCGTCCGCGGCGGCATGACCTCTCACGCCGCCGTCGTAGCCCGCGGCATGGGCACCTGCTGTGTCTCCGGCTGCGGCGCCATCAAGATGGACGAGGCCAACAAGCAGTTTGAGCTGGCCGGCCGCGTGTATCACGAGGGTGACTGGCTGAGCCTGGACGGCTCCACCGGTAACATCTACGGTGAGGCCATCCCCACTGTGGACGCCTCCATCGGCGGCGAGTTCGGCCGCATCATGGCTTGGGCTGACAAGTACCGCCAGATGAAGGTCCGCACCAACGCGGATAACCCCCGCGATGCCAAGCAGGCCATGAAGTTCGGCGCCGAGGGCATCGGCCTGTGCCGCACCGAGCACATGTTCTTCGAGGCTGACCGTATCCCCGCCATCCGTGAGATGATCTGCTCTGACACTGTGGAGCAGCGCGAGAAGGCTCTGGAGAAGCTGGAGCTCATGCAGCAGGGTGACTTCGAGGCCATGTACGAGGCCATGGAGGGCAACCCCATCACCATCCGCTTCCTGGATCCCCCCCTGCACGAGTTCGTTCCCACCGAGGAAGCTGACATCGAGCAGCTGGCCAAGGACATGAATAAGTCCGTGGCTGACATCAAGGCCATCATCGCCGGTCTGCACGAGTTCAACCCCATGATGGGTCACCGTGGCTGCCGTCTGGCTGTTACCTATCCTGAGATTGCTGTGATGCAGACCAAGGCTGTCATCAAGGCCGCTCTGAACGTTCAGGCCAAGCACCCCGAGTGGAACATGGTTCCCGAGATCATGATCCCCCTGGTGGGCGAGGTCAAGGAGCTCAAGTATGTTAAGGACGTG
>NZ_JBKVXZ010000046.1:11276-28703 GCF_046973065.1 Flintibacter sp.
CGAGTTCTTCTCCTTCGGCACCAACGACCTGACTCAGATGACCTTCGGCTTCTCCCGTGACGACGCCGGCAAGTTCCTGGACGCCTACTATGAGAAGAAGATCTACGAGTCCGATCCCTTCGCCCGTCTGGACCAGAACGGCGTGGGCCGTCTGGTGAAGATGGCTGCCAAGCTGGGCCGCGAGACCCGTCCCGACCTGAAGCTGGGCATCTGCGGCGAACACGGCGGCGATCCCTCCTCCGTGGAGTTCTGCCACGGCGTGGGTCTGGATTATGTGTCCTGCTCCCCCTTCCGTGTGCCCATCGCTCGTCTGGCTGCTGCTCAGGCTGCGATCAAGAACCCCCGCAAGTAAGAGTTTCTGCAATATATAAAAATCCGCCCTGGCTTCTACAGAGCCAGGGCGGATTTTTTATCTTAAGGCTTTGTATATACTATCCACTCCCCTTTCACCCGCTATTGTTTTTTTTTCAAAAAAGCGTTACTATAAAGTAACTACTTTATAAAATTAAAAAAGGATGCGTAGCTATGCGTACAACGCCTGCAAACAATATGGACGTGAAGCGGCTCAACCGCAGCAACACACTGCGTTGCTTGCTCCGCTGCGATAAAATCTCCCAGCCGGAACTGGCACAAAAATTAAAATTAAGCTGGCCCACTGTGCTGCAGAATGTCAAGGAGCTGACCGCTCTGGGTCTTGTTCAGGAGGTTGGAGCCTATGAATCCACCGGCGGCCGCAAAGCCAAGGCCTACGCGCCGGTAAGGGATGCCAAACTGGCGGTGGGTCTGGATATCACACAAAACCATGTGGGCCTTGTACTGGTAGATCTATCGGGAGAAATTCTCCGGTATACGCGAAAAAAACGGGTTTTCTCTCTTCAGGAAGATTATCTGGCATCACTGGGAAATTTATTGACCGATTTTCTGGAGGGCGGAGAAGGGGAAAAGCTGCTGGGGATTGGAGTTTCTCTGCCCGGTATTCTGGATGAGGCAGGAGAACGGCTGCTTTATTCCCATGCACTGGACATCTATGATGTGGAAACAAAGCGGTTCAGCCAGAACCTTCCCTACCCCTGTATTTTTTTAAACGACGCCAATGCCGCAGGCATGGCCGAGCTCTGGAACAACCCGGAAACTGAAAACCTGATTTATCTGTCCCTGAGCAATACAGTGGGTGGCGCCATCATCAACGGCGGCAAAATCTATACAGGGAATACTCTCAGGGCCGGCGAATTTGGCCATATGACTCTGGTACCCAATGGACGGCCCTGCTACTGCGGAAAAGTGGGGTGTCTGGATGCCTATCTCTCTGCCAAGGTACTCTCCTCCCATGCCGATGGGAACCTGGCGCAGTTTTTTGAGCGGCTGCGGGATCACGATAAGACAGCGACAGAGGTTTGGACAGAGTATCTGCAATATCTGGCCGTAGCCATCAACAACCTGAGCATGAGCTTTGACTGCGATGTGATTGCCGGCGGCTATGTAGGGGCTTTTCTGGATAAGTTTGGGGGACCTTTGCGGGAGATGCTGGCACAGCGGAACACCTTTGAGCACAGCGGCAGTTATCTAAAAGAGTGCTCTTTTAAACTGGAGGCTTCCGCCGTGGGGGCAGCCCTGTTGCAGGTAGAGCAATTTTTACAAGAGCTATAATCGGATCAGGCGATTCCTTCTCATGGGAATCGCCTGATTTTTTGCACAAATTCAGGCCATATAATTTAGGTTTTCCTCCAATCTTGTCCTCCTCCTATTGACTTCATCCCGCCCCGGTGTTTAAATATAGTCACTTAATAAAACACTTTATAAAAGTAATAAAATGGAGGAAGAGCTATGAATGGAGAAATGAATGTGGCCGTTATGGAGGGCATTGGGAAAATGGGTTATACCAAGCGCCCCATCCCCACCCCCAAGGCAAATGAGGTGTTGGTCAAGCTGGAGTATGTAGGCATCTGCGGCAGCGATATGCACTACTATGAGTCCGGTGCCATTGGAGACTATGTGGTAAAGCCTCCCTTTGTGCTGGGACATGAACCCGGCGGCGTGGTGGTAGAGGTCGGCGCGGATGTAAAGCACCTGAAGGTAGGAGACCGGGTGGCGCTTGAGCCTGGGAAAACCTGTGGGCACTGCGAATTCTGCAAAACCGGGCGTTATAATCTCTGTCCCGATGTGGTTTTCTTTGCCACTCCCCCGGTAGACGGTGTTTTCCAGGAGTATGTGGCCCACGAAGCCGCACTGTGCTTCAAGCTTCCTGACAACGTCTCCACCTTGGAGGGGGCTTTGATCGAGCCTCTGGCGGTGGGATTCCATGCGGCCAATCAGGGCGGTGCTCACGCCGGACAGACCGCAGTTGTGATGGGCGCGGGCTGCATCGGCCTGGTGACCATGATGGCGCTGAAAGCAGAGGGCGTCAGCAAAGTCTATGTGGTCGACATCATGCAAAAGCGGCTGGACAAGGCGCTGGAGCTAGGAGCCGATGGTGTCATCAACAGCAAAGAGCAAGACGCCGTGAAGGCTCTGCTGGAGAAGACAGGCGGCCGGGGATGCGACCTGGCGATTGAGACCGCGGGAACGGAATTCACCACTCGTCAGTGCATTCAGATGACTAAAAAGGGAGCCACCATTGTGCTGGTAGGCTACTCCAAGAGCGGTGAATTGACTCTGCCGATCAGCCTGGCCCTGGATAAGGAGCTGACCTTCAAGACGGTGTTCCGTTACCGCCACATCTATCCTATGGCCATTGAGGCTGTGGCAGCCGGGAAGGTCAATCTCAAAGGTATCGTAACCAATATCTTTGACTTCGATGATATCCAAAACGCTATGGATCAAAGCATTGCGGACAAGGCCAACATTGTAAAAGCTGTGGTCCGGATCGGGAAGGAGTGCTGACATGGAAACCAGTCAGGAAACCAATATCAAAGTTCCCTTTATCAGCAAGCTGGCGTATGGCTTTGGCGATGTGGGCTGCAATTTCAGCTGGATGTTTGTTGGCAATTTCCTGATGATCTTCTATACAGACGTCTGCGGCATCTCTATGGCCACCGTCTCTACTCTGATGCTGGTCTCCCGGTTCTGGGACGCCATCAATGACCCGCTGATCGGTTCTCTGAGTGACCGCACCAAGAGCCGCTGGGGCCGCTACCGTCCCTGGCTTCTCATTGGCGCACCCTTGACAGCCCTTGTGCTGGTACTGACCTTTTGGGCGCATCCCACCTGGTCCGACTCTTCCAAAACCATATACATGTATATTACTTACTGCATTTTGGTCCTGGGGTACACCTGCGTGAACATCCCTTACGGAACTCTGTGTGGCGCACTGACCCAGAATATTGAGCAGCGGGCGCAGATCAACACCTCCCGCTCCGTATGCGCCATGATCGCCATCAACATTATCAACATGATCACCCTGCCCCTGATCGCTCTGTTCGGCAAGGGAGATCAGGCCCGGGGTTATCTTCTGCTCACCATTCTCTACGGCAGTATTTTTACCGCTTGCCACTGGTTCTGTTTTGCCAAAACAAAAGAGGTCGTCTATCCCCCCACAAAGGAAAAAATCCCTCTGGCTACACAGTTGAAAGCCGCCCTCCAGAACCGGCCCTATTTGATTGCTCTGGTCGGTCAGTTTCTGTTTGGCATCACCCTATACGGAAGGAATGCCGACCTGCTGTACTACTTTAAGTACGTGGAGGGGGACGAAGGCCTGTTCACCGTATACTCCATGCTTCTGATGATCCCTTCCATTCTGGGCGCAGGGGCCTTCCCCTTTGTGTTCCGCTGGCTGGGCAACAAGGGCCGCACCGCTTCGGTGTTTGCCGCAGGTACCGGCGCTGCCATGTTTGTCATGTACTTCTTCAGTGCAACCACCAGCCCCATTCCCTTCTACGGTCTGGCCGCCCTGTCCCAATTCTTTTTCTGCGGCTTCAATACCGCCATTTACGCCATTGTTCCCGACTGTGTCGAATACGGCGAATGGAAAACCGGCATTCGCAATGACGGATTCCAATATGCCTTTGTCTCTTTGGGAAACAAAGTAGGCATGGCCATCGGCACCTCTTTGCTGGCCGGGGTGCTTGGAAATTTGGGCTTCGTGGCCAATCAATCTCAGAACATTGCCGTGCAGTCCGCAATACATCACGCTTTCTCCACCATCCCCGGCTTGCTGTGGATCGTGACCGCGGTGGTCCTGTTCTTCTATCAAATCAATAAAAACTCCTATAATCGGATCATTGCAGAATTAGGCGCAAAGAAAGGGGCGGAAACATGTTCGACCTTGTAAGTCTGGGAGAGATTCTCATTGATTTCACCCCCAGCGGCACCACCGAGCAGGGGATTCCCCTCTTTGCCCAAAATCCCGGCGGCGCGCCTGCCAACGTGCTTGCTATGAACAGCAAGCTGGGAGGCAGCTCTGCCTTCTTGGGAAAGGTAGGCCCGGATCACTTTGGGGCCTATCTGGAACATACCCTAAAATGCCACGGCATCGACACTTCCGGTCTGACAGTGGATGAGGAGATCCCCACCACGCTGGCCTTCGTTCATCTGGATGAAACCGGTGACCGCTCGTTCACCTTCTACCGCAAACCCGGCGCTGATCTTCGGCTGACCTGGACTGAGGTAAAAAAAGAACTGATCGATGCGTGCAAGATCTTTCACTTCGGCTCTGTGTCCCTGACCGATGATCCCTGCCGCACTGCCGCATTGGAAGCGGCTTTTTATGCCAAGTCCCATGGGAAAATTGTCAGTTTTGACCCCAACTACCGTCCGGTTCTCTGGAAAGATCCCCACTCGGCTCACCAATGGATTGCCAAAGGCATCTCCTTAGCTGATATTTTAAAGGTCTCTGAGGAAGAGATGCTGCTGATGACAAATCAATCCGACCCGGCGCTCGGCTCCCAAATCCTGCTGGATCAGGGACCGAAAGCGGTTTTTGTGACGCTGGGTGAGCATGGCTCTTACTACCGCAGCCAGAGCTGCCACGGCCTGTGTCCCGCCGCTCGGGTAAACACCATCGACACCACCGGAGCCGGGGATGCTTTTATGGGCGCCGTGCTGTGGCAAATGAGGGATTTGACTCTGGAGGAAATTTCCGCCATGGATTTGCGTGAAATCGTCTCCTTTGCAAACGCCGCCGGCACTCTGACTACCACCCGCAGCGGCGCGATCCCTGCCCTCCCCTCCTTGGAGGAAATACAGCACTTTAAAAACAATCAGGAGATGCCCCTATGAAAGTCATTCCCATTCAGCTGACACAGGTCAGCCAGGTCCGGGACTTTGTCAATCTTACCGTCAAATACCCCTTTGACATTGACTTGGTTTCCGGGCGGTATACCGTAGACGCCAAATCTCTGCTTGGAATTTACAGCCTGGATTTAAGCACCCCATTGAAGGTCGTCATTTACAGCGATGATACCGCACAATTGGAAGCAGAACTTGCTCCATTCACGGTATAACAGAGAAAGCCCCCGGCTCTGCTTCCAGAGCCGGGGGCTTCACTGCATCTCATCCATTTTCTTTTTTGCCGGGCAGCGCATCCCACCCCATCAGGCCATAGGCGGATTTTGCGCTGTAAACAGCCCGGCGGATCGCATGTTCCATGGCGCGGGCGGCCATGGCTCCCACCAGGTTCAAATCTCCGGATACGTCTCCCAGCGACAGGGCGTAGATACTGTCTCCGTCTGCCGTGGTATGCACGGGGCGGATTGCCCGGGCATAGCCGTTGTGGGTCATACCGGCAATTTTGGTCAGCTGCGTTTTATGGAACGCTGCGTTGGTGACCACCACGCCCAGGGTAGTATTTCCGGTGAAAAGATTCTCCTTTCCTTCCGCATCGGAAAACATCTCTTCCAGCGTGTTGGACAGGCCGGTTTTCTCCTGATTCAAAAGTCCTGCCATGGGCTCTCCATCCGCTCCGTACACGTCTCCCAAGGCATTCACCGCTACCAGGGCTCCTACCTTCAAATCACCAGTCTGGAAGGCACAGGTTCCAAAGCCGGACTTCATAGCCCGAGCTATCCCCCGGTACTTTCCAATGGAACAGCCGGTCCCAGCTCCTACATTACCCTCGGCAGGAGCTTCATAAGAGGCATTTTCACAGGCTTCATAGGCCATAGCCCCTGTGGGACGTACATCTTTGCTTCCCACCACCAGATCAAACAGACAGGACTGACTGACCAGCGGAACCTTGGTCACACCCACATCAAAGCCAATATCCCGCTCCTCCAGATACTTCTGGACTCCGCCTGCCGCATCCAGGCCAAAAGCGCTGCCTCCGGATAGAAGCACGGCATTGATTCCTTCCGCCGCAGCCACCGGATTTAAAATCTGGGATTCCCGGGAAGCCGGTCCTCCTCCCCGGACATCCAATCCGGCCGGACTCATCCGGTCACAGAGAATCACGGTACATCCGGTAGCGGCCTGCACATCCTGAGCGTGGCCCACCCGAAAGCCGCCGACCTCCATAATTCCGATTTCCTTTAACATAAGCAGCACCTCCTGGAATGAGATCTGTTGGAATGTGATACGAATGTACTTCATTTTCCAGTGCTTGTCAAGGAAGCTCTCCCTCCCTCTTATGATGGTTTCCAGTCTTGGAGCAATCCCCGTCGTTCCACCAACGAGCAAGGATCTGTGTGCCCTTCATATTAAGCTTTCCATGGAATACTGGACTTTTTTACTAAAAAGAGGTATACTTCAATGAATATTGTTTTGGCCGGGTCCGTTTGATCTATCTATGTGTTGGAGGTTTTTATGTATCTTCTCCTCTGGATTTTCTTTGTTTATGCCTTTCTGGGCTGGTGTACAGAGGTCAGCTTTGCAGCCCTGACCTCAGGCCGCTTTGTAAACCGCGGCTTTCTTAACGGTCCGGTGTGCCCCATTTACGGCGTGGGCGTCGTGATCGTACTCTTCTTTTTGGACCCGCTGCGCGGCAACACCTTTTTGCTGTTTCTCGGCTCGGTGCTGCTCACCTCCCTGCTGGAGTGGGTCACCGGCTTTGTCTTGGAAAAAATCTTCCATCAGCGCTGGTGGGACTACTCCAATGAGCCCTTTAACCTGGGAGGATACATCTGCCTGCGTTTCTCTATTGCCTGGGGTCTGGCCTGTCTGTTTGTGGTGGAGATCATCCATCCCTCCATTCTCTGGCTGATTCACCTGATTCCGCACACCCTGGGCCTGGTCCTGCTGGCTTTGTTTTCTGCCGGGATGCTGGTCGATCTGGCTGCCACCGTGCGTACCATCGCCCGCATGAACCGGCAGCTCACTCAGCTGGATGAATTGGCTGGCCGCATCAAGGCACTCTCCAATGAACTGGGTGAAAACCTGGCTGAGCGGGTCATCGATGCAGCGGAACTGGGCAGCGGACTGCGAGAGGACATTCAGGAGAACCTTGAGGATGCAAAGGATGTCCTGGCCCAGCGCCGGGAAGACCTTCAGGATAGCTTGGAGGATATGAAGGAGTCCCTTGCCGCGCGGCGTATGCAATACCAGATGGATCAGGCCGAGCGGCTGGAGCAGCGCCAGCGCGACTTGGCTGAACTGCGCACCAAGCTGGAGGCGGTGATGGCCCGTCCTATCTTTGGTCAGCGCCGTCTGATGCGCGCCTTCCCCAAGATGCGTTCCACTACCCACGCCCAGGCTTTGGAGCGTCTGCGCCAGCGGATGGAGAAACGCTGAGTTCCCCCTGCGGAATGTAATATTCCATATTATATTTGTCTTTTTCTCCTCTTTGTGATAGCATAATGGTAATTACACCAAAGGAGGCCTTTTCATGGAAGAATTGCTGGACTTAAAGCAGCGCCTGGAGGGCCAGCGTCCCGCTTCCTGGCAGGAACTGCCTGATATTGCGCTGTATATGGACCAGATCATTTCCTATATGCCCCGGCAGCTGATCCACTTTGACGAAGGGGAGGCTCTCACCTCCGCCATGGTCAACAACTATATCAAGGAGGGGCTGGTCCCCCGGGCAGACGGCAAACGCTATGGTCCCATTCATTTGGGATATCTTACCGCCGTCTCCGCGCTGAAAAAGATTCTCTCCGTGCGGGATACCGGGATTCTGCTGGCCGCCGGACAGGCCCGCAACAAAACGCCGGAGGAGCTGTATACCTACTTCTGCGCCGCGCTGGACCGGGCATTGGCAGATACCGCAGATACCATCGATGAAAACGCTACCCGGGAGGATCTGCCCAGACTGGCTCTGGACCTGGCTTTGCGCAGTTACGCCAATCAGCTGGCCTGCGCCCGTATTTTGGATATTCTTCAGCCCCCCCACTCGGAGTCGCCGAAAAAGGGGAAAAAATGATCCTGTATCTATAACATCTGTAAGGAGGTTTTCATATGTCTGGATTTGTTTTGGTCACTGATTCTTCCGCCGACCTCAGCGAAGAGATGGCCCAGGCAATCCGCGTTCCTGTCCTCCCCCTTCGCTTTACCATTCAGGGACAAACCTACCGCAACTACCCCGATAATCGGGAGATGGACCCGGCTTTGTTTTATGATATGCTGCGGGCGGGCGAGCTGGCCACCACCGCCGCCCTCAATCCCAATGATTTCGAGGAGGAACTGGAGCCCTACCTGAAAGATGGCAAGGATATTTTGATCCTGGCCTTCTCCTCCGGACTGTCTACTACCTTCAACTCCTCCCGCCTGGCCGTGGAGGAATTGCAGGAAAAGTATCCCCAGCGGAAGATTTACACCGTAGATACCCTCTGTGCCTCCATGGGACAGGGTCTGCTGGTGTGGCTGGCTGCCCAGAAGCGGGATGCCGGCGCTTCCATTGAAGAGGTACGGGACTGGGTGGAGGAAAACAAGTTCCACCTGTGCCACCAGTTTACAGTGAGCGACCTTCACTTTCTCAAGCGCGGCGGACGGATCTCCGCTACCACTGCGGTGGTGGGTTCTATGCTACAGATCAAGCCGGTGCTTCATGTCGATGACGAAGGTCACCTCATCAACATCGGCAAGGCCCGTGGCCGCAACGCTTCTTTGAAGGCTCTGGTGGACAAGATGGAGAAAACGGTCACCGAAGAGGGCAAGAAAACCGTCTTTATCAGCCACGGCGACTGCCTCAAGGATGCGGAGCTGGTGGCTGACATGGTCTGGGAGCGCTTTGGCACCGAGGATATTCACATCAATTATGTTGGCCCGGTCATCGGCGCCCATTCCGGCCCCGGTACCCTGGCCCTGTTCTATCTGGGCACCGTCCGCTAAACCGCTTTCTTGAAAGAAAGCTTGGCAAAGAACTTCCTGCGAAACTTTGTTTCGCTTCTGCGCTTGCCTGAAAGGCATCTGAGTTGTAAAATTAGGTGCCCATCTCAATCATAGATAACATACAGCGTGAAATATAATTTCACGCATGGAAAATTTTTGCCCCGCTTTTTCGAAAAAGCGGGCGGGGTCCAGGGGCGGTGCCCCTGGCGGAAAGGAAGAAACACATGGCAGACACAAAGTGGCTGGAGATTGCCGTCAACACCACCCCCGACCGGCTGGACGAGGTGACGGCCAAGCTAACCGCCGCCGGAATGGCCGGACTGGTCATTGAGGACGAGGCGGAGTTCCAGCAGTTTTTGGAGCAGAACCGGCAGTACTGGGACTATGTGGACCAGGAGCTGCTAGACGGCATGAAGGGAGTTACCCGGGTCAAGTTCTACGTCACCGACGACACCGACGGCCGCGCTCAGCTGACGCAGTACACCCATGGTCTGGACTGCGAGTACACGGTGACTCCTCTCAGCGACAACGACTGGGCCTACAGCTGGCAGAAGTACTACAAGCCTCTCTCCATCGGTGAGCGGCTGTATGTTGTTCCTCAGTGGGAGAAAGAGAATCCTGTCCCCGACGGCCGGGTCCCCTTCTATCTCAATCCCGGTCTCACCTTTGGCACCGGTTCCCACGCCTCTACTCAGCTGTGTCTGGAGGGTGTGGAGGCCCACACCAAGGCCGGAGACGCCGTTCTGGACCTGGGCTGCGGCAGCGGCATTTTGTCCATTGCCACCCTGGTGCTGGGCGCAAGCCACGCCCTGGCGGTGGACATCGACCCCAAGGCAGTAGATGTGGCCTATGAAAACGCCGCCCTCAACGCCATTGGCAAGGATCGCTACACGGTTCGGGCCGGAGACGTGCTCAGTGATGCCGCTCTGGCCGCTGAGATTGCTCAGCAGCGCTACCCTCTGGTGTTGGCCAACATTGTTGCCGACGTCATCATCCCCCTGTCCGCCCAGATGCCCAACCTGCTGACAGAGGACGGGATCTTCCTGTGCTCCGGCATCATTGATACCCGGGCACATGAGGTGGAGGCCGCACTGGCCAAGAACGGTCTGAAGATTACCCGGAAGCGTGAGAAGAACGGCTGGGTCGCCCTTGAGGCCGTATTGGCGTAATTCTTTACTCAAATGATCGTCTGAACGGGGGGAAGCATCCGTGTCACAAAATGCTATCATTATCCATCCGGAGTTTGCCCCTGGGCGTCGTATTCTGGCTGTCAGCGACATCCACGGCAATCTGTCCTTCTTCCAGCACCTGTTGGAGAAGGTCTCCTTCTCCCCTGATGACATTCTGGTCCTGGTGGGAGACATGCTGGAAAAAGGGCCGGACAGTTTGGGACTGCTGCGCTATATTGTGCAGCTGTGTAAAACCCACACCGTCTACCCTCTGTGTGGAAACTGCGACGGTCTGGTGCTCAATTTCTTTGAGACGGACTCCCTGGACGAGAGCTTTTTCTCCCGCTACCTTCCTCAGCACCCGGAGAGCTGCATTTTTCAGATGGCCCGGGAGGCAGGCTATGACGGTGATCCCACCGACCTGCCCCGTCTGCGCCAGACGCTACGCGCGGCCTTTCCCCAGGTGCGGGAGTGGTTGGCCAAGCTGCCCACCATTTTGGAGACGGAGCACCTGGTATTCGTCCATGGCGGCGTTCCCTCGCTGGAGCATATGGAGCAGCTCAACCGCTGGCGGTGCATGAAAAACGACGACTTCCGCGGGCAGGGACACTCCTTCGAGAAATACGTCATTGTGGGTCACTGGCCGGTGACTCTCTACCATGAGCACATCCCCAGCGCCGCCCCCATCTTTGATTGGGACCGGAAGATCATTTCCATTGACGGCGGCTGCGTCTTGAAGATCGATGGCCAGCTCAATGCCCTGATTCTCCCCTCAGAAGACGCTCAGAACTTCACTTGGCAGGCGTGGGATGGTCTGCCGGTATACAAAGCCCTGGACGCGCAGGAGCCCTCCCGCGACTCGATAAACATCCGCTGGGGCCGCTCCGATCTGGAGCTTTTGGAGGCGGGAGAGGAATTTTCCCGCTGCCGCCATCTGGAGACCGGACGGGAGCTTGACATTCTCAACTCCTACCTGCGCCATACCGGAGAGCGGCTGTGGTGTGAGGACTCTACCGATTACCATCTGCCTGTGACTCCAGGCGACTCTCTGTCCCTGGTGGCCAGGACCAGCCGGGGCTATCTGATGAAAAAAAACGGCGTCACCGGCTGGTATTTCGGCCGTCTGGCGGACAAACTAGGAAAAACAAAATGAGGATTTAAATTTATGCTGGAATTTCACCCCCTGCAACTGGAAGATCTGCCCAAACTGCGGGACTTTTTCGCTTACAGCGGAAGCCGTATCTGTGACACCACCCCCGGCACCGTGTTTATGTGGCGGGACATGTACCACACCGAGTGGGCTGTCCACGACGGCTCGCTGTACTTCAAAGTGGACTACCCCGGCCTGGGTCCCACCTTTACCCTCCCCCTGGGAGGCGGCCGGCCGGAGCACTACCGCCAGATCGCCGGCTACTGCTGCCGGCGGGGCATGCCCATCTCCTTCTACCCCGTCCCCAAGGACGAGCTGGACCGTCTGCAAACCGCATTTCCCAACTCGGCAGCCATCCCCACCCGGGACGCTTATGACTACCTGTATCGGGCGGAGGATCTCCAGTTCTTCCGTGGCAAAAAGCTCAGCGGTCAGCGCAACCACGTCAACAAATTTTTGAAAACCTATGGCAACTGGTCCTTCCGGGTCATTACCCCGGAGGATCTGCCCGCAGTGGGAGCCTTCCTGGACCGCTATGCCGCCGGAGTAGACAAACCCTCCGCCTCCTTCCACGAGGATCTGGCCAAGACCCGGGAGGTTCTGGGCAACTACACCACCTACGACATGCTGGGCGGTATGCTGCTGGTGGAGGGCGAGATCGTGGGCTTCTCCCTGGGCGAGATTGTGGGAGACACTCTGTTTACCCACATTGAAAAGGCAGACCGGGACTACCAGGGCTGCTATCAGATGCTGGTGGCTCAGTTCGCCCAGCAGTTTGCCCAGGACGGAGTCCACTTTATCAACCGCGAGGACGACGCCGGCGACCCTGGCCTGCGCAAGAGCAAGCTGTCCTACCATCCGGTAACTCTCCTGGAGAAGTACCTGGTCACGGTGGACGAGCCCTGCAAGTTCTGTGACTGCGAAGATACCTGATTGATAAAACAGAGGCGGCCTAAAATAGGCCGCCTCTGTTCACGTATTAAGGCTGAATTTCAAAGGGAGAACCATTGTAGTCGGTGGACAGCAGCGATTCATAGTCGCGGATGCCCACCACCACGTCAGGCTGGTACAGGGCAATATAATCCGCCAGCGTCATATCCTTATAGTGGCGCAGGTCAATGGTGCGCATCTCATCAAAGCTGTAATACATCAACCCCTCCACCGGGTTGGTAAAGCTGTCTCCGTAGATGAGCAGGGAGGGCAGCTCATCCCGGCCGGTATCAATGACCGTTTCTGCGATGTCGCCCCCCATATAGGCCGCGTAGGCCACCTCATCGGTGTCATTGCCCGGCAGCGTATATACAGTGGCCGGCACCTCCTGGCCGTTGTCCGTCCGGGAAAAGGGAATGGGCTGGGACGGCAGGCCAATCTCCAGCTTCTCATCCGTCTCCCATAGTCCAAACACCTTCCGTGCCCGAGAGCCCAGGTAGGGATTGGGCAGGGTCTCCCGCACCAGGCTGTCCTCGTCCAGCACAGTGAGAGAGTGGTCAAAGTCCTGGTTGATCCGCTCCAGAATAGCCAGATAGGTGGCGTAAGCTCCGCCAAAGGTGTAGTGGTAGTCCACGGTGGAGTAATATTCCGGCGGGTTGCCCTGCTGTGCCAGAATTTCTCCCATTTCAATCAAAGTGACTCCCTGCTCCTCCATAGCCTGCTGGAACGCGGGGATCTCCAGGTCGGTATAGGTCGCCCGGTTATTTAAAAAGTCGGAATGCGTCTCTTCAAAATAGGTGTACTGGCCGGGCACCGCCACATAGTAGAACTTCCCGCCGTAGCTCTCCACCACATCCCGAAGCGCTCCCAGCTGCCCAGCCATGGCATCGGCCTGCTGCTGGATCAGCTCCGGGTCCGGCGTCTCATAGGGGTTCCAGCTCAGCAGCATCCCCTCCGCCGGAATGACCTGATTGACCACCGGACGATGAAACAGCTCCATGTCCATCCATGCAGACAGCTTCAGCAGGGTATTGCGCCCGGCGGCGTGGTCCTGAAGGGTGGGTTCTACACTGTTAGCAAAGGTTCCGTCCCACAGAGTCTGGGGCGTAAGCTCCTCCATTTGGGCCAGAGTGCGGTTTTCATAGTAGGACCAGCCACCTTGGGGTTTTCCCAGAGTGATAACCATAGCCGCCGCCAGAAAGCCTGCAAAGGCGAGGACAAGCACAATATTTGCAATTTTCTTTTGTTTCATCGTGCTGCCCTCCTCAGAATTGGAAGTAGATGAACGGGTTGAAGGAGCTGGTGACCAGTTTCAGATAGGACAGCCCCAACAGCCCCAGAGCCAGTCCCTTGGGCGCCCAGATGAGGATGGTCTGCCCCAGGTTCCCACCCTGCCTCAGCTTCTCCTGGAGCCAGCCCTTCACCGGCAGGCTGGCCACGATGGCCAGCAGCCACTCCGGCCAGTACTCCAGCAGATAATAGGCTGCCTGACCGTCCTGGGCTAGTCCGGTGGTCTGGCCAAACATGGCACCCAGATAGGCCCAGGCCTGGGGCAGATCCACACTGCGGAACAGCACCCAGCTAATGACCACTGCCAGCATCGTATAGCCGTGGCGCACCAACGCGGGCGTCTTGTTCAGCACACCGCCCCACAAGAACTTCTCGCCCAGCAGCAGCAGGCAGAACCACACGCCCCACAAAATAAAGGTCCAGGCCGCCCCGTGCCACAGGCCGGTAAGCAGCCACACCACAGTAATATTGCGCACATGCTTCCACTTCACACAGCGGTTGCCTCCCAAGGGGATATACACATAGTCCCGAAACCAGGTGGACAGGGAGATATGCCAGCGCCGCCAGAACTCGGTGACGCTTTGGGAGATGTAGGGGTAGTTAAAGTTCTCCAGAAAGTGGAACCCGAACATGCGGCCCAGGCCAATGGCCATGTCCGAATAGGCAGAGAAATCAAAGTAGATCTGGAAGGTATGGGCCAAGGCTCCTACTCAGGATAACCCTGGGTCCAGGTTGGCCGCGGTCTGGTTGAAGACCCCATCGGCGATCTGTCCCATGGCGTTGGCAATAACCATCTTTTTGGCCAATCCAAAGCAGAAGCGGGTCACTCCGGCGGCAAACTCGTCCAGGGTCTCCCGCCGATGGGTGATGTCCTCCATCACCGTGGTGTAGCGCACAATGGGGCCCGCCACCAACTGTGGAAAGAGGGCTACATACAGCGCTACATCTAGAGGATTTTTCTGGGTGGGCGCATCGCCCCGGTAAACGTCGATCACATAGCTGAGCCCCTGGAAGGTGAAAAATGAGATTCCAATGGGCAGGGTGATATGGGGTACCGGAATGGCAAAACCCAGGTCACAGATAGTCTGGGCCAGAAAGCCGGCATATTTGAACCAGCCCAGTAGTCCAAGGCCCAGAACTGCCGCAAACCACACACCGAATTTGGCTAAGGCCGGATGGTCTCTCCGCCCGGCCATCAAACCGCCCAAGTAGTTGACCAAAATGGATGCCACCATCAACAAAACCAGCTGATGGGCGCCCCACTGGTAGAAAAACAGGCTGAAGGCCAGCAGCACCAAATTGCGCAGCCACCGCACCTTGGCCGGAATAATAAAATAGATCACCAGCAAGCACGGCAAAAAGCCCAGCAGAAATTCCAAACTGCTGAAAACCATGGCATTTCCCCCTCATTTCTCTGCACCCGGCTCTTTAAGACAAAAAGAACGGGCAATCAGCTATTAGTGTACCCGATTCTTCCAATTTCGTCAAATCCTTCCCTTCCGTTTTTTCTCTTTTTTCAAGATTTTTTGTCCAAAATCTCTTGACAAGCCCATATCCCACTGATATACTTTTAGAGCCGCTTTGAGTAGGTCTTCAAATGGGTCAGACCCATGCCTAGGAGAGCGAGCCCGTAATAAAGGAGTTGAATTTCATGCAGGCTATTATCGTAACCGGCGGCAAGCAGTATAAGGTGGCTCAGGGTGACACCCTGTTCATCGAGAAGCTGGAGGCCGAGGCTGGCGCCGAGATCACCTTCGATCAGGTTCTGGCTATTCTGAACGAGGACAAGGCTACCTTCGGCGCTCCCACCGTGGAGGGCGCTTCCGTGGTTGCCACCGTGGTGAAGAACGGCAAGGGCAAGAAGATCCGCGTCTTCAAGTACAACCCCAAGAAGGGTTACCGCAAGCGTCAGGGTCACCGTCAGCCCTACACCAAGGTGCAGATCAGCGCCATCAACGCCTGATTTATGACCACCGTAACATTCCATACCGCGGGCGAGCGCATCACTGGATTTACCGTCCAGGGACACAGCGGCTTTGCCCCGGAGGGAGAGGACATCGTCTGTGCCGCCATCACCAGCGCTGTGCGTTTGGTAGAATGCGCCGTGAACGACGTGCTGGGGCTTGAAGCCTCGGTCAAGGTGCGGCAGAAAGATGCGTCCATTCAATTAAAGCTTCCCGGCGGCCTGAGTGAGGCCAATGAGAGCACGTGTCAGACCCTTCTGACCGCCCTCATGGTACACTTTGTGGCCTTGGCCGAGGAATATCCCGACCATATTACCGTCTTGGAGGTGTAACTTATGCTGAATATCGGTTTGCAGTTCTTCGCCCACAAGAAGGGCGTTGGCTCCACCCGTAACGGCCGCGACTCCCAGGCTAAGCGTCTGGGCGTGAAGCGTGGCGACGGTCAGTTCGTTCTGGCCGGCAACATTCTGGTCCGTCAGCGCGGCACCCACATCCACCCCGGTGTGAACGTGGGCAAGGGCAGCGACGACACCCTGTTTGCTCTGAAGTCTGGCAAGGTGAAGTTCGAGCGCCTGGGCAAGGATCGTAAGCAGGTCTCTATCGTGGAGATCGCTCAGTAATTTTGCTGAACAAAGCCGCAAACGAGTCTCGTTTGCGGCTTCTTTTTTGGAAAGGAGGTCCATTTATGGAGTATCGGAAATTTGATCAGGGCTATGTCCTGCGCCTGGACCCGGGCGAGGAAGTCGTGAGCTGTCTCACCCGTCTGGTGGAGCAGGAACAGGTCCAACTGGGCTGCGTATCTGCTCTGGGTGCCGCCAACGACGTTACCATCGGTATCTTTGACACCACGGAAAAACAGTACCACGCCCGCCGCTGTCAGGGCCAGTTTGAGATCTCCGCCCTGGTGGGGAATGTGACCCGGAAGGACGGGGAACCCTATCTCCACCTGCATATCACCTTTGGAAACCCGGTCACCGGGGAGGTATATGCCGGGCACCTGACCTCCTGCACCATCAGCGCCACGCTGGAGCTCTTTCTCCAGGTCTGGGACGGCCAAGTGGGCCGCGCCTTCAGCGATACCGTGGGGCTGAACCTACTGAATTTTTAAAGGAGGACCGCTATGGCAGCACCTTTTGTAGATACCGCCCGTATTACTGTCCGCTCCGGCAACGGCGGCAACGGCGTGGTTTCCTTCCACCGGGAAAAATATGTGGCCGCCGGCGGCCCTGACGGAGGCGACGGCGGTCAGGGCGGCAATGTGGTGGTAGTCATCGACGACAACATGTCCACCCTGATGGATTTCCGTTATAAGCGCAAGTATGTGGCGGCCAACGGCATGGACGGCGGCGGCAAGCGCTGCACCGGCCGCAACGGCGCCGATCTCACCCTTCGTGTCCCCCGTGGTACCATTATCCGGGACGCGGAGACCAAGGAGATCATCTGTGATATGTCCCAGACCCAGACCCAGTCCTTCGTCCTGTGCAAGGGCGGTCGGGGCGGCTGGGGCAACCAGCACTTTGCTACCCCCACCCGGCAGGTCCCCCGCTTTGCCAAGGCGGGCCTGCCCGGTCAGACCCGGGACGTGATCCTGGAGCTGAAGCTGCTGGCCGATGTGGGTCTGGTGGGCTTCCCCAACGTGGGCAAGTCCACTCTGCTCAGCGTGGTCAGCCGCGCCCAGCCCAAGATCGCCAACTACCACTTCACCACCCTCTTCCCCAACTTGGGCGTG
>NZ_JBKVXZ010000047.1:0-28645 GCF_046973065.1 Flintibacter sp.
ATGTAAAGACTCTGTCCTCCATGCTGGGACACTACAGCGCGGGCTTCACTCTGGACACCTACACTCACGCTACCATGAAGATGCAGATCGAAGCCGCAGACAAATTGGGCGGATTCATGGCGCAATCATTTTAAAATATTTCAAAGGCATAGATAAAAAACTCCCCTTGAAGCTCATGCTCCAAGGGGAGTTGGTCCGAGTGGGGCGACTCGAACGCCCGGTCTCTTGAACCCAAATCAAGCGCGATACCACCTTCGCTACACCCGGATATTTGATTTTTTTCCCGTATGGGTCAGGTATGGGTCAGGGCCGTTTGACCCATATTGTGATCCATACTATTTTAACCTCATTTTCAACTTTTTCAAGAGGTAAAATAGAAAAATATGATTTATTCAAAGAAATAAAAAATGAAACAGTTGCTTACTCCGTGCTCCCAAAGCAAGCGCGCTACCAACTGCGCTACACCCGGTTATGAAATTTTCTAATTGTGGTCAAACATGTGGTCAAGGTCGTTTTTTGACCAGTTACCGGCGAGGGGTAAAACCCCGTCAGCCTTAGCGCCCCAGAGGTTTCCGGGATTTTGGAGAAATGCGGCTCAAACCCGAGCCGCACGCTCCCAAAGCAGGCGCGCTACCAACTGCGCTACACCCGGATATGAAATTTTCTAAAGGTTGCCTGGACCGGCCATCAGGAGGCGGGCCCGGCAGAACAGTGGGACTGACCTCTTCAGTATAGTATATTTTGAAAAAGATTGCAAGAGGTGGATTGTCTATGTTAAAATATTTCTGGAACAAAACTGAGAGGTGACAATTATGCGCATGAGAAAAAAGCCCAATCTGGTCCCGCGGATGGAGCGCTGCGCCCGTTTCTTGATTCAGACGCCGGAGGAGCAGCGTGGGCGTTGGCGGGAGCTGAAGCCGGACGCGGAGCAGGTCTGGCTGGAGCTGGGGTGCGGTAAGGGCCGCTTCACAGCGGAGACCGCGGCGCAGAACCCCAATGTGCTCTATCTGGCAGTGGAGCGGGTACCGGATGCCATGATCGTGGCGATGGAGCGCTGCGCACAGCGGGGCCTGACCAATGTGTTTTTTGTGGACGGCGACGCGGCCAAACTGCGGGAGTACTTTGCCCCCGATGAGATCGACCGTCTGTTCATCAACTTTTGCGATCCTTGGCCCTCCAACCGACACGCCCGGCGGCGGCTCACGCACCAGAACTTTCTGGTTCTGTATCGCGGAGTGCTCCGTACCGGCGGACAGATCCATTTCAAGACGGACAACCGGGACCTGTTTGAATATTCCCTGTTTCAGTTCCCTAAGGCGGGCTATGCGCTCACGGAAGTGACCAGGGACCTCCACGCCGATGGGATCTGTGGTGTGATGACAAATTATGAGGAAAAATTCCACAATCTCGGCACCAAGATCAGCAGCGCGTGGGGACCAAGGAACATATGCAGGAGGAACCGGAGTTTGTTCCCATTGCCGGACCGATGAATCGTCCGGTGGAGAAAGAGGCGCAGCCGGAAGGTGCTGCAGAACAGGCAGAGTAAATCAAATTATACGCCGGAGAGGAAGTGCAGAGCCTCTCCGGCTATTTTTTATGGGGGAATTGACAGAAAAAAGTGAACTGCTATAATTGACATATCAATAATTGATATGTCAAGAAAAGGGAAGGGGATAACTGATGGAACGAACCTTTCACATGCTGCTCTACCGGGCGTTTCATGCTCAGCGCAATTATTTGCGTCCCTGTTTTGGGCGAGTTGGCCTGGGGGCGGGGCAGCCTAAACTTCTGGTCTATTTGAACAGCCATGGTCCTTGTCGGCAGAAGGAGCTGGCGGACTATTTTGAGATTGACCCAGCGGCGGTGTCCCGGATGATAGATGCCTTGGAGCGAGGCGGCTTTGTGGTGCGCAGAAGGGACGAGAGCAGCCGGCGCGGCGACCTGGCGGAGCTGACCGAGAAGGGACGGCAGGCGGTACAGGCTTGGACAGAGTTCTGTGCCCAGGAAGAAGAGCAGATGCTCCAGGGTTTTACGCCGGAGGAGCGGCAGCAGTTTGCGGACTTCCTAGTGCGGGCGTACCGGAATCTCCGGGAGGGGAAGGAGGAAGAGCGATGGGAGAGCTGAAGCGTCTGCTGCGCTATCTTGGTCCCTATCGAAAGGATCTGCTGATCGGCGCCTTGCTGGTCGTGGTAGAAACCTGCTTTGAACTGGTGATCCCGGTGCTGATGGCAGACCTCATCGACGTGGGTGTAGCCAATCAGGATATTGATTACGTTCTCCATAAGGGAGGCCAAATGGGAATATGCGCTCTTTGTGCCCTGGTGACTGGGCTGCTCTATGCCCGGTTTGCTGCCCGGGCATCCTATGGTTGGGGAGCTCAAGTGCGCCGCGCCCAGTTTGCCCAGGTTCAGCGCTATTCCTTTGCCAATCTGGACCACTTTGATGCCGCTTCTCTGGTTACTCGGATGACCACAGACGTGACAGTGCTGCAAAACGCCATCAACGGCGGATTCCGGCCTTTGGTGCGCAGTCCTATCATGCTGGTGATGGGAGTGGGATTGTCGTTCTGGATGAACGCCCGGCTGGCTGTGATTTTTATCGTGTGCGCACCCGTTCTGGGAGCCATTCTCTTTTGCATCGTGCGGAAGGTAGCGCCTATGTATGGCAAGCTTCAAAAGGCAGTGGACCGGCTGAACAATGTGGTGCAGGAGAACCTGACAGCCATCCGGGCAGTGAAGGCCTTTGTCCGGGGCGAGGCGGAGGAGGAGCGCTTTCAGGTGGTCAACAGCCGCCTGGCGGACACATCCAAGGAGACCTTCCGTTGGGCGGTGCTGAATCTGCCTTCTTTGCAGCTGACTATGTATACTGCCATCGTGCTTATCATGTGGTTTGGAGGAAACATGATCCTGGACGGAGACCTTTTGGTGGGAGACCTGACGGGATTTCTCAGCTATGTGTTTCAGGTCATGAACTCCATGATGATGCTCTCAAACGTATTTTTACTGCTCACCCGGTCTCTGGCCAGTGTCCACCGCATTACCCAGGTGTTGGAGGAGCAGCCCCAGATCACCTCGCCCCAGGATGCGGTCACCCAGGTGGCCGACGGCAGTGTGGACTTTGAAGGAGTATCGTTTAAATACCATGCGGATGCGCAGGAATATGCCTTGTCTCAGGTAGATCTGCATATCAAGGCGGGGCAGACTGTGGGCATTCTGGGTGGTACCGGCTCGGCCAAGAGCACCTTGGTACAGCTCATTCCCCGCCTCTACGACGCCACTGAAGGAAGTGTCCGGGTAGGCGGCCGGGACGTGCGGGAGTATGATATCCACGCCCTGCGGGATGCGGTAGGGATTGTGCTGCAAAAGAACGTGCTTTTTTCCGGTACAGTGGAGGACAACCTGCGCTGGGGCGATGCCCAGGCAGAGGAGGAGCAGCTGTGGGCGGCCTGCAGGGCGGCCTGCGCCGATGAATTTGTCTCGGAAATGTCCGGCGGCCTCAAGAGCGACTTGGGGCAGGGCGGCGTGAATGTCTCCGGCGGGCAGAAGCAGCGGCTGTGCATCGCTCGCACGCTGCTCAAGCACCCCAAGGTGCTCATCTTTGATGACTCTACCAGTGCGGTGGACACCGCGACCGAGGGAAAAATCCGCCGGGAGCTGGCCAGCCTGGAGGGTGTGACCAAGATCATCATCGCCCAGCGGATCACCTCGGTGATGAATACGGACCAGATCATCATTCTGGATGACGGCAAGGTCCACGCGGTAGGAACCCACCAGCAGCTCCTGGAGCGTGACCCCATCTACCAGGAGATCTACGCATCTCAGATGAAAGGAGGGGAGCTCCATGGCTAGAACCTTCAGCGGGAAAAAGCCCAAGCGTCTGGGCTATACGGTAAAGACCTTCCTCTCCTACCTGGGACGGCACAAGTTCCTGCTGCTGGCAGTGGGGGTGCTGGTGGCTGTCAGCGCTACGGCCAATCTGCTGGGCACCTACATGATCCGTCCGGTGGTCAACGCGTTGGTGTCGGGAAATATGGAGACCCTGATTCAGGGCATTGCCCTGACGGTGGTCATCTATGGGATCGGCGTGCTGTGTTCCTTTGGATACACTCAGACCATGGTGCGGGCGGCCCAAAAGGTGCTGCTGGATATCCGGCGGGATCTGTTTGCCCACCTCCAGACTTTGCCTCTGCGCTTCTTTGATACCCGCCGGCACGGCGATATTATGAGTTACTTCACCAACGACGTGGACACCATCGCCGATGCGCTGAACAACAGCTTTGCCATGGCCATCCAGAGCTTCATTCAGATGACGGGCACCCTGATTTTGCTCTTTGTACTCAATTGGCAGCTGTCCCTGGTGGTGGTTGTGTGTTATGCAGCCATGTTTGCCTACATCCGCTTCAGCAGCCGCCGCAGTCGGGCTTACTACACCAAACAGCAGGCCTGTCTGGGCGATCTGGATGGTTATATCCAAGAGATGGTCAACGGACAGAAAGTGGTACAGGTCTTCAACCACGAGCAGGCCAGCATGGAGATTTTTGACGAGAAAAACGAGGCCCTGCGCCGGGCAGGTACCGGAGCCCAGGGCTATGCCGCTACCATGATCCCTGCGGTAGTAACCATCTCTTATATCAACTACGCCATTGTCTCTGTTCTGGGAGGCATTATGGCATTGAAAGGGATGACCGACGCGGGCAGTCTGGCCAGCTATCTGGTCTTTGTGCGTCAGGCCGCCGCGCCCATCAATCAGTTTACCCAGCAGAGCAACTTCCTGCTGGCTGCGCTGGCAGGTGCCGAGCGTGTCTTTGAGGTCATGGATGAAGCTCCTGAGGTGGATGAGGGAGCCGTGAGTCTGGAAAAGGCAGGGCAGGGCTGGGCCTGGCATAAGCCGGAGGGAGAGGATATTCCCCTGCGGGGCGATGTGCGCTTTGAGCATGTGGACTTCGGCTACGAGCCCAGACACCCGGTACTGAGAGATGTGAGTCTGTATGCCAAACCGGGGCAGAAGATTGCTTTCGTAGGCTCCACCGGTGCAGGCAAGACAACCATCACCAATCTCATCAACCGGTTTTACGATGTGCAGGGGGGACGCATCCTCTACGACGGGATCGACGTGCGGGATATCCAGAAGAGCGCCCTGCGCAGTTCTTTAGGTATTGTTCTCCAGGACACCCACCTGTTTACCGGAACCATCGCCGACAACATCCGCTTCGGGAAACTGGATGCCACCATGGAGGAGATCCAACGGGCGGCCTGCATCGCCAATGCCGACTCCTTTATCCGCCGATTGCCCCGCGGCTACGACACTCTGGTCACCGCCGACGGCGCCAACCTCTCTCAGGGGCAGCGGCAGCTGCTGGCCATTGCCCGGGCGGCGGTGGCCGACCCGCCGGTGCTCATTCTGGATGAGGCCACCTCGTCCATCGATACCCGTACCGAGGCTCTGATCGAAAAGGGCATGGACCAGCTGATGGAGGGACGGACGGTATTTGTCATTGCCCACCGACTGTCTACTGTCCGTAACGCCGACGCCATCATGGTGCTGGAGCGCGGTAAGATCGTGGAGCGGGGCAGTCATGATGAACTGCTGGAGCAGCAGGGGGTATATTACCAGCTCTATAACGGAATGTTCGAGCTCTCCTAAAATACAGACAGAAAGAAACCCGGCTGGAAGACTATTTAGTCTCCCAGCCGGGTTTTCTAATGAAAAATAGATGACAGGCAATATTCCTTTACAGAGTGTTCAGGAAGCGGAGGAAGGCCTCCTTGCCCTCGGCGTTGCGCTTGTAGACGCCGGCATGCTCCAGCACCTGGGCAAACACCAGGCCGGTCTCCTTCTGGACCACGTCCAGGGCGTTGTCGGCGGTGATCTCATACTTGCCAGCAAAGCCCTCAGCCCAGTCAGCGTGAGAGGCGGTGAGGGGATCGGCACGCAGATCCTCGCCCTTGGCCAGCTTCTCGGCCACGGCGGCCAGCTCCGTCTTCAGACGGGCGGGCAGAACGGCCAGACCCATGACCTCGATCAGGCCGATGTTCTCCTTCTTGATGTGGTGCAGCTCCGCATGGGGGTGATAGACGCCCAGGGGGTGCTCCTCAGTGGTCAGGTTGTTGCGCAGCACCAGGTCCAGCTCATAGTCCTCGCCACGGCGGCGGGCAATGGGGGTGATGGTGTTGTGGGGCTCACCGTCGGTCTCAGCCAGGATCAGAGCCTTCTCGTCGGTGTAGCCGCGCCAGGCGGTGAGGATGTGGTCGGCCAGGTCGATGAGCCGCTGGGGATCGGCGCAGGTCAGGCGCACCACAGACATGGGCCACTTCACGATGCCGGCCTGTACGTCCTCATAGCCGGGGAAGGTGAAGGGGGTCTCTACGGGAGCCTTGGCCATGGCGAAGGTGTACCGGCCGCCCTGGAAGTGGTCGTGGGCCAGGATGGAGCCGCCCACGATGGGCAGGTCGGCGTTGGAGCCCACGAAGTAGTGGGGGAACTGGCCCACAAAGTCCAGGAGCTTACCGAAGCAGGCCTTGTCAATCTTCATGGGGGTGTGCTCGCTGTTGAGGCAGATGCAGTGCTCGTTGTAGTACACATAGGGGGAGTACTGCAGGAACCAGGGAGAGCCGTTGATGGTGATGGGCACGATGCGGTGGTTCTGACGGGCGGGGTGGTTCACCCGGCCGGCATAGCCCTCATTCTCCGCGCACAGTTGGCAGCGGGGATAGGCGGAGGCGGGCAGGTTCCGGGCGGCGGCAATGGCCTTGGGATCCTTCTCGGGCTTGGACAGGTTGATGGTGATGTCCAGTTCGCCGTACTCGGTGGGAGCCTTCCACTGCATGTCCTTGGCAATGCGGTCCCGGCGGATGTAATTGGTGTCCTGGCTGAACTGATAGTACCAGTTGGTGGCTTTCTGGGGGTCCTCCGCCCGCAGAGTCTGGAACTTCTCAATCACCTGAGCAGGGCGGGGGGTGAGAGCGCCCATAATCTTGGTGTCAAACAGGTCGCGGTAGACGATGGAGTTCTCCTTCATCACGCCACGCTGGTAAGCGTCGTCCATCAGCTCGTCCAGCACAGCGGGCAGGTCTACCTCACCCACTTCCTGGCCGGAGGGGGTGTAGCTGTCCAGCTCCAGCACCTCCAGCAGGGTGTTCAGAGCCCACAGCTTCTCACAGGGCTGGATCAGTTCCTTCTCCAGAGCATAGGCAAGCAGTTTTTCAATGGCGTAGTCGATCATAATTAAGCCTCCTCATAGCCTCTGGGGTGGGCACTGTGCCACTTCCAGGCAGAAGCAATAATGGTGTTCAGGTCGTTGTACTTGGGTTTCCAGCCCAGCTGCTCCACTGCCTTCTTGGAGGAGGCGATGAGCTGAGCGGGGTCGCCGGCCCGGCGGGGGCAGGTCTCGGCGGGGATGGGGTGGCCGGTGACAGCCCGGGCCACGTCGATGACTTCCTTTACGGTGAAGCCCACGCCGTTGCCCAGATTGAACACATCGCTCTCGCCGCCCTGGAGCAGGTGGTCCAGAGCCAGGATGTGGGCCTGGGCCAGGTCAGAGACGTGGATGTAGTCTCGGATGCAGGTGCCGTCCTTAGTGGGATAGTCGTCACCGAAGATGGAGATCTTCTCCCGCTGGCCGTTGGGCACCTGAAGGATCAGAGGAATGAGGTGGGTCTCAGGGTTGTGGGCCTCGCCAATGGCGCCGGAGGGGTGGGCACCGCAGGCATTGAAGTAGCGCAGAGCCACATACTTCAGACCGTGAGCCCGGGAGACCCAGCGCATCATGTGCTCCATAGCCAGCTTGGTCTCGCCGTAGCAGTTGGTGGGATCGGTGCGGTCGGTCTCCAGAATGGGTACCCGCTCAGGCTCACCATAGGTGGCGGCGGTGGAGGAGAAGACGATCTTGTCCACTCCGTGGGCCACCATGGCCTGGAGGAGCACCATGGTTCCGTGAAGGTTGTTGTCGTAGTACTTGAGAGGGTCGGACATGGACTCGCCCACCTGAGAGGAGGCGGCAAAGTGGATCACGCCTTCGATCTTCTCCTTGGTGAACAGCTCATCCAGGGCGCTGCGGTCCCGGATGTCCAGCTGATAAAAGCGGGCCTTGGGATGGACCGCGGCACGAAAACCGGTGAGCAGGTTGTCAGCTACCACCACGTCACGGCCGGCGTCAATGAGTTCATAAACGGTATGGGAGCCAATGTAGCCAGCTCCGCCCAAAACAAGAATAGCCATGTTCTTGTGCTTCCTTTCTAATTTGCTTAGGCCAGAATGACGCAGCCGCCCTGAGGACGGATGTGGAGGATATGGCACATGCCGGTGCCCAGCAGCTTTTCCATGCCGCTCTTAAAGGCGGTCAGCTTCTCCACAGGGACAAAGGCCTGGATGGTGCCGGCAAAGCCGCCGCCGTGGACCCGGATAGCGCCAGTGCCCTCCAGCAGCTCCCGGCCGATGGCCAGAGCCATGGGGATGGCCTGCTGCTTGGGGTCGGCGATGGACCAGGTGTTCTGCAGATACAGGGAGGAGGAGATGCCGGAGGCATTCACCAGAGCCAGGAAGCGGTCAAAGTCGCCCGCCTCCAGGGCATCGGCCTCTTCTACGGCACGGCGGTCGTCGTCATAGAAGTGGAGCGCCCGCAGCACGGCACGGTCGCCGCAGCGTACCCGCAGGGAGGGAAGCTCCGCGCGGAACTGTTCCTCGGGCACGTCCCGCAGGAACTGCTTGCCGAAGTGAGCGGCCACGGCGCCCATTTCCTGGGTAATTTCGGCGTAGTCGTCGGTGAGGTCGGCATGGCAGGAGCCGGTGTCCACAATGCACAGGGCGTGGCCAGACTTGGAGAAGTCGTAGTCCACCTTCCGCACCACAGGGGCGGTGGGGTCAGCGAAGTCAATGGCCACCGCGCCGCCCACGGAGGAGCCCATCTGGTCCATCAGGCCGCAGGGCTTGCCGAAGTAGACGTTCTCGGCGTACTGGCCGATCTTGGCGATCTGAATGGGGGTAAGGGCGCCCTCACAGAAGAAGTGGTTGACGATGTTGCCCACCAGCACCTCGTAGGCGGCGGAGGAGGACAGGCCGGAACCGGACAGCACGCTGGAGGTGGCCCAGGCGTCAAAGCCGCCCACCTTGTGGCCCAGCTCCTGGATCTTGGCCGCCACGCCCCGCACCAGAGCGGCGGAGGTGTTGCGCTCCTCCGGGCGGGGGAGCAGCTGGTCCAGTTCTACCTCCAGGGCGGGGTAGCCCTCGGAGATGATGCGGATGACATTCAGGCCGTTGGGAGCGGCGCAGCAGATCATGTCCAGATCCACGCTGCCGCACAGCACATGGCCGTGCTGATGGTCGGTGTGGTTGCCGCCGATCTCGGTGCGGCCGGGGCCGCTGAACAGAGCGGCAGCGGTATCTTCGGCGGGGGAGAAGGCAGACTGGAACTCCTCTACCGCACGCAGAGCGCGGGCACGGGCGGCAGCCAGGCTGCTGTCCGCGCCGTCCAGGGCATACAGGCTGGCAAGGGTCTGGTCACACTCTCCGGCGGACAGGGAACGACGCAAAGATTCACAAGTTCGCATGGTGGTCACCTCATTTATTTTTTGTTGTACCTAGTATATTTATTTTTTACTAAAAATTCAATCTGGCAGTTTGCACAAGAATTCATGTTGAATTTCAGCAGTTAGACGGACCGGTACTCTCCCGCAGAGAGAGGGAGGGGGGGACGACCACTTTTTGCGGCCAAGTGCGGGGGGCAGGGACACTGCCAAGCACCCGTTCGGCCAGCAGACGCAGGGCGGCGTTAGCCATTTCCTGGGTGTGGACGGATACGGAGGTGAGGGCGGGGCGCACCAGAGCGGAACGGGGCGTGTCATTGAAGGAGACTACCGAAAGATCCCCCGGAATGTCCAGGCCCAGATGTTCGGCCGTGCGCACAGCGGCCAGAGCGATCTCCTCGTTGGCACACAGCAGGGCGGTAGGACGGTCCTGGGGGTGGGAGAGCAGCTCGGCGAGATTAGGTTCGATGGCCCGGCCCTGCATGGGGCAGGAGACCACCTGGCAGCTCAGCTGGGGCTGAGGCGCGGTGAGCTGGAGAAAAGCCTGGTACCGGGGCTCTGGTCCCAGCTGGCCGTAAGGCCGGTCCGCAGGGCCTGCAAAGGCCAGGCGGCGGTGGCCCAGAGCGGTGAGGGCCTCCAGAGCCAGACGGATACCCAGCTCGTAGCCCAGCTCCACCGAGTCATAGCGAATCTCGTCCGGGGAGAAGTCAAGAAAGACCAGATGTTTGGAAATGGTCTCCAGAGCCTGGATCTGTTCGGGCGGGAAGTAGCCGATGGCCACGATGCCGTCCACCGTCTCGCCTTCAGGCAGGAGAAAACCGCCCTCCCGGTGCTCCAGGGGGACACAGGCATATTTCCGCTCCTGACAGCCCTGGCGCACGTGGTTGCCCAGGTAGAGAAAATAGGGGTCATCCAGCTGGCGGGAGCTGGAGAGCATTTCGGCCAGTCCCACGCGCATCAGCGGCTTGGGAGCCCGGCCCCGTCGGCTCTTGGAGGCGGAGTAATTCAAGCGTCCGGCCTCTTCCAGAACGCGGCGGCGGGTCTCCTCGCTGACAGAGAGGGTGGGGTCCGCGTTGAGGATGCGGGAGATGGCCGCTGGAGAGCAGCCGGTACGGTCAGCTAATTCTTTCAGGGTCGCCATGGTGATTCCTCCAGTTTCTAGTTCCCTTTAAAGATACCGCGTTTTATTCCAGGTGACAAGAGAAAAACCACAAAAAGGAGGAGAAACGTGCAAGGATAAGATGGAAAATCGCACAAAAGAGATTGACAGTAAAGCGTGTTACTTGTATAATACACTTAGAAAGTGTATTAGTCATATAATACGGTTGAAAGGAGGGAGGACCTTGCTTGCCTTTGATTCCTTCCGCATGGAAGAGGGAGTACCCATCTATTTGCAGATCATGCGCTTTGTAGAGCGCTCCATAGCGGCCGGAACGGCCCGGGACCAGGAGGAGCTGCCCTCCCGCCGTACCCTGTCTGCCATGCTGGGGGTCAACCCCAACACGGTGCAGAAGGCCTACCGGCTGCTGGAGGAGGAGGAACTGATGGAGTCCCGCTCCGGAGCAAAAAGTGTGCTGACGCTGGACGAAAGGAAGGTGCGGGACGTGCGGACCAAGCTGTTGGAAGGCGAAATCGCCGTACTGGTAGCGGCTCTGAAGGAGACGGGCAGCTCGAAAGAGGAGACCCTGGAATTGGTGGCCCGGCTGTGGGACCGGGAAGGAGGAGAACTATGAGAGCCTGTCGATCTTATTTATCCCTGATGGCCCGCAGTACCTTATATAAAGAATTGGCTCTGTTTATGGTGATGGCAGTGGTGGAACTGGCGTTGTTTATCCCGAAAATGAAGAAACAATTCAGTGAGGTGGTGGGGATCGGAGAAAATGGAGAAGAGATCTATTCCATGTACTCCCTGCCCATTGATGAGATCGCAGACAGGGCCCATTTACAGTGGGTTTGGATTGCAGCTCTGGTGCTGCTGAGCTTGATTTTGATCCTTACAGCCGGACAGTGGAGAGACTATACCTTGGACCGTCTGGGAATCAGCCGCAGGCAAGGAAACTTGCTTTATGGCCTGTACGGTACGCTGTCCTTCTTGCTGCTGTGGGCCTTCTAGGCTGCTTTGGTTCTGGTCATGTGTCTGCTGTACCGGCGTCACCTGCCGACAGAGCAGGTGACGGAGCAGACGGTGCTTCTCAGTATCTATCGCACGCCGTTCTTTTTTAGTATGCTGCCTCTGGCTGGCTGGGCGCGATGGGTCACCAATGCATGTATGATGGCGGCGCTGGGTCTGTGCGCTGCCAACGGAGCAAGACTGCGGTGCCTTGGCCGAGCACCCATGGCATCTATAGGCCCGATTTTAGTCCTTTTTTGGTCTGGATTTGGAGGAACCGGAGTTTCCAACCTGGACGGAGACGCAGGCTTTTTTGTTGTGGCATTTTGCTTTGCAGCGGCGGCCGTTGCCCGGATGACTGTGTGGGACAGTGAGGATAATGGGGAGGGGGAGCCCTATGAGAGACTGGACAATCAAGTTTGAGAGCTGGCTGAAAGCCCATATCCCCCTTGGAATTTCAGTGGAGCGGGAGCGGGTCAACCTGATGCTGGGGCTGTTTCTGTCCGCACTTTGGGCGGTAGTGGCTTATATGGGAGCATATGCCATGGCGCTTTCTGATCTGTATACGACGAAGAACGGAAAACGGATTTTGCTTCTCGACTCCCGGATGGCTGACTTTGGCCAAGTGTTCCGGTTTGTGCCGGCAGGGTTCCTGATACTGATCGGTTTGCTGGTGGCAAAAGGATTTTGGTTTCAGGCCTACCACCGTCAGGGCAGCATGAGCATCTATCTCATGCGCCGTCTGCCGGACCCCAGAGAATATGCCCGTCGGTGCTGGACGCTGCCGCTGATAGGTGTGGGGATATGCCTGGTACTGACGGCAGTGACCACAGCGGTATGTTACCTGATCTATATGAAGTGTACGCCGGCATCTTGTCTGGTGCCGGGACAGTGGATGCGCTTTTGGAGCGCGCTGATAGGGAGATGAGCGCTATGTTGGAGTTGAAGCAAGTAATCAAGCAATACGGAAGCAAGACAGCTCTGGACGGGGTGGACCTGAAGATCCCTCAGGGTGAGATCGTAGGATTGTTTGGCGAGAATGGCGCAGGAAAAACGACCCTGATGAAGTGTGTCTTTGGCTTTATTCCATATAAGGGTACCATCACCCTGGACGGAGAGCCCATCACCCCGAAAAATATTACCCGGCTCTCCTTTGCCACCTGCGAGCACTCCTTCTTTCCCAATCTCAGTCCGGAGAGCCACCGGCAGTTTTATCAGGAGCATTTCCCAAACTTCCGGGACAAACGGTTCCGGGCGCTGCTGGATTTCTTTGAGTTGCCTGCCCATAAACCCGCCCGCTCTTTCTCCACCGGGCAGAAAAACCAGCTGGAAGTAATTTTGGCCCTGAGCCAGGGAGCGGATTATATTCTGATGGATGAACCCTTCGCGGGCAACGACGTATTTAACCGGGAGGACTTTTATAAGGTGCTGCTGGGAATTCTGGAGCCCAATGAAACGGTACTGCTCTCCACCCATCTGCTGGAGGAGGTGGAGCATTTTATCGGTCGGGCGTTGCTGCTGCAAAAGGGCAAGCTGGTGGGAGACGTGACCACCTTGGAGCTGGAGGAGCAGGGCAAGACCCTGATGGACTTTGTCAAGGAGACCTACCGCTATAAAGCGGACCGGGTGGTTCAGGCTCTGAAAGATCTGACGGGAGAGGAGGAGCCATGAAAAAGAGTTTTCTTCTGTTCCTGCTGCTGATTTGTCTGGCTGTGGGTGGTCTGGCTGGGATGTCCGTTTGGGTGAGCAAAGATAACGAGGCGGTGGAGGTGACCCAGACTACCCTGCAGGGGGATCCCGCCGCTGCCCAGGGGCTGACCATTACGGTTCACAACCAGATGTTTAATCAGCTGTTCTGGGATACCAAGTTTCCTGCTGCAAATGCGGCGGAATCCATAAGTGAATTTCGTTTTTCGCAGAAAGTTCTGAATTTCTACGAATTTCATGATTACCCGCCTGAGATATCCATGCCCTCTTTTGGCGGCGGCATGTCCTCGGATATGGGAATCGACCTGGAGAGAGAAGACTGGGGGAACGGTGGTATACTGACCAGACCCGCCATTGATCTGGCCAAAACCATGGGGCCCAATGAGACCAAATCCAAGACGGTGCATGTGGCAGATTATTATTCCTGCTATCCCATTGTGCTGGACTACTACACTCGATATTATGGAGACGAGGATCTTGAGGACCAGTGGCGGAACGGGCAGGAGGCATTCCAACGCTTTTTCAGCATCCCCATCCCTTCTCAAGTTCAGGTGACCTACACCATCACTACCAATGAGATGGGCGAGGTGATTGAGTTATACTGTGATACGCAATCCTGGTTGGAACTCAATACAGCGGTAGCTCAGGGCGATGGAGGATACTACTATATTCTGGACAGTCATGTCTCGGAGGATGAGGCAAAGAATGGGATGGTCCAGATGGACCTGAGCCATATCCAGGGAGGATATGGAGTGTACTTTGTTCCTTTCCTTGAGAATGAGGCCAGCGGATGGGCGGACCTGAAGATGGATCAGGTACAGACCGTCTATCAAGTGCCCCAGGGAGAGCGGACCGTGAACCTTTTTACCAATGAAAAGGGAAACCTGCTGCTGTACACGGTAGCAGGGGAAACGTGGTATCTCAATGTCCTCAGCAGCGATGGACGGCAGCTGCTCCAGCGGCTGGAACTGGGTCAAATGGGCAGCAATGGCTATATGGTCGATCCGCTGGAGGGGGAGGACCACATGCTGCTCTTCTTCAACGATCATCAGCTGATTCTGCTCACCTGGGATGGGGAGGATTATGCCTTGGCGCATGCCTTACAGATGCCCGAGGATGAACAGTGGGATGACTCAGGCAAAGAACAGCTTGCCCACTGGGACGGTCAGAGACTGGCCCTGCTGGAGCGGAACAGTCTTTCCTGGGAAGATACAAGTTACCGTCTGACCGTGTGGCAGGGGGGAGAGCTGACCTACCAGGGTGTGTATACCATGAGTTTTGCGAAAAACAATGCCACACAGCGCTATTCCAACGCCATCATAAGAGGAATCGATTCGCAAGCGATCGAATTAAGTGGATAAAACAGCGCCCCGGCGAAATTCGCCGGGGCGCTGTTTGTGCGTTTGATCAGGATTTAGATCTGGGGGTGGGATCAAAGTTGCTCCGCTTCTTGCCCGGCTCGCCGGGGATGGGGGTGGCGGGAACGTCGGGGATCATGCGGGGCTTCTTCTCCTTCTTGGACATGTTCAATTCCTCCTTAAACGCGCTCACCGTGCAGACAGCGGTGGGCATAATCCTTGAGACCTTCCAGATTTTTGATCCCGTTGGGCCGGATGCGCAGCTGGTCCTGGACATAGTCAGGCAGAGCGTCAAAGAAGCGTTTGGCCTCCGGCTCGCGGCGGAACAAGGCGTACATGTCGCGGTAGTCCATGGTACATCACCTCGATGTCCAGTATGACCGCTGTCGGAGGGAAATATTCCAAGCAGAGAGAAATATTTCGTTTAATCCGGATAGATGCCCTTGCCCTCGTTCCAGGCCCAGTTGCGGATCTCGGGCATGTCCTGGCCGTGGGTGGTGATGTACTGGTGGTGCTCAATGAGCTTGTCCTTCATCTCCTGGATGAGATAGGCGGCGCTGTTGCCCAGCTGGGGCAGGCGCATCACCGTGTCAATGACCAGATCAAAGCGGTCGATATCATTTTGGACCCGCATGTCGAAGGGAGTGGTGATGGTGCCTTCTTCCTTATAGCCGCGCACGTGGAGATTCTTGTTGTGGCGGCGGTAGGTGAGCTCGTGGACCAGGGTGGGATAGCCGTGGAAGGCGAAGATGATGGGCTTGTCCTTGGTAAAGATGGCGTCGTAGTCCTCGTCGGTGAGGCCGTGGGGGTGCTCGGTGTGGGGCTGGAGCTTCATCAGGTCCACCACATTGACTACCCGGATCTTCAACTGGGGCAGGTAGTGGTGCAGAATGGTCACCGCCGCCAGAGTCTCCAGCGTGGGGGTATCGCCGCAGCAGGCCATGATCACGTCGGGCTCTACGCCCCGGTCGTTGGAGGCCCACTGCCAGATGCCGATGCCCTGGGTGCAGTGCTTCACCGCCTGGTCCATGGTGAGCCACTGGGGACGGGGATGCTTGGAAGCCACAATGACGTTGATGTAGTTGCGGCTTTTGATGCAGTGGTCAAAGCAGCTGAGCAGACAGTTGGCATCGGGGGGCAGGTAGAGGCGCACCACATCGGCTTTCTTGTTGGCCACGTGGTCCAGAAAGCCGGGGTCCTGGTGGGTGTAGCCGTTGTGGTCCTGCTGCCAGACGTTGGAGGAGAGCACGTAGTTGAGGGAGGCGATCTTCTGCCGCCAGGGGAGCTGACGGCACACCTTCAGCCACTTGGCGTGCTGAGCCACCATGGAGTCCACAATGCGGATAAAGGCCTCATAGCAGGTGAAGAAGCCGTGGCGTCCGGTGAGCAGATAGCCCTCCAGCCAGCCCTGGCACATATGCTCGGAGAGCATGGAGTCCATCACCCGGCCGTCCTGGTCCAGATGGTTGCTCAAATCCTCCTGGTCCTGGTCGGTCCAGCGCCGGCCGGTGGCCTGGAACATGGCGGAAAGCTGGTTGGAGGAGGTGACGTCAGGGCCAAAGACCCGGAAGTTCCGGGATTTCAGATTGCGTTTGATGAGATCCCGCACGTAGCCGCCCAGCACCTGGGTGTCCTGAGCCTCCACCGCGCCGGGCTGGGGCACCGCCACACCGTATTCACGGAAATCGGGGGTGCGCAGGTCCCGCAGCAGCAGGCCGCCGTTGGCGTGGGGGTTGGCTCCCATCCGCCGATCTCCCTTAGGGGCCAGCTCCTGCAGGCGAGGAATGAGAGCGCCGTGCTCGTCAAAGAGCTCCTCGGGATGATAGCTGCGCAGCCACGCCTCCAGCTCCTCAAGGCGGCCAGGCTTGCCGTCCCATACGGGGATGGGGATCTGGTGGGCACGCCAGCTGCCCTCAGAGGGTTTGCCGTCCACCTGGGCAGGACCGGTCCATCCCTTTGGGGAGCGGAAGACGATCATGGGCCAGCGGGGACGCTCCACACTGCCGCTGCTGCGGGCGTACTCCTGGATACGCTGGATCTCACGCACCGCCCAGTCCATGGCGGCGGCCATCTTCTGGTGCATCTGCTTGGGATCGTCCCCCTCCACAAAGCGGGGTTCCCAGCCGCAGCCTTTGAAGAACATCTCGGTCTCCTCCCGGGTGAGACGGGAGAATACGCTGGGATTGGAGATCTTGAAGCCGTTGAGGTGGAGAATGGGCAGCACGGCACCGTCGGTGATGGGATTCAAAAACTTGTTGGAGTGCCAGGAGGTGGCCAGAGGACCGGTCTCTGCCTCACCGTCGCCCACCACGCAGGCAGCGATGAGGTCGGGGTTGTCCATGACCGCACCGAAGGCGTGGGCCAGAGAGTAGCCCAGTTCGCCTCCGTCATTGATGGAGCCGGGGGTCTCGGGGGAGGCGGTACTGGGGATGCCGCCGGGGAAAGAGAACTGCTTGAAGAGCTTCTTCATTCCCTCCGTATCCTGGCTGATGTTGGGATAGATCTCACTGTAAGAGCCGTCCAGGTAGTCCTGAGCGACAATAGCATTGCCGCCATGACCGGGTCCGGAGATATAGATCATATCGAGATCATACTTGACAATGGCTCGATTGAGATGGGTATAGATAAAGTTCTGCCCCGGACAGGTGCCCCAGTGGCCCACAATGGAGTGCTTCAGGTGCTCGGGACGCAGGGGCTCCCGGAGCAGGGGGTTGTCCAGTAAGTAGAGCTGGCAGGCGGACAGGTAGTTGGCTGCACGCCACCAGGCGTTGATGTCCCGGACCTGCTCCCGGGTAAGGGGGTCCTTCTTGGACATCCGGGCCGGAGCCTTGGGAGCAGATTTCGGGGCTTCTGGGGTTCTTGGCATGGGAAGACGCCTCCTCTGATGGTGTTTCTTATCTTAAGTATACCGTAAAGCGTTGAAAAGTCAATCATGTACGGGCTTTCGAGATATTAAGAGGAGGTTAAGATTCCTTATCTAGATACTAACGGGAAGAAAATAGATCAGAATTGGGGTGTTTCCGGGAAAACAGAGATAAAAACCAGACGCTAAGAGAATATAAAGCCCGGCCTGGAGATTTCCAGGCCGGGCAGAGAAAGGTGTTTATTTCCGCTTGGCGCGGTTGATGGCGGACAGAATGGCGCGGAGAGGAGCGAGGTTGATGTTGTGAGACAGGCCCACGCCCCAATACTCTTTCCCATCCCGCTGGTCCTTCAGCAGGATATAGGCCACGCCCTGGGAGTCGGAACCGTCGGTGATGGCGTGGGAGGAGTAGTCCAGGAAGGAGAAGCGGGCCATCTTCTCGCCCTTGATGGCGTTGAAGAAGGCGTCGATGGGGCCGTTGCCCTCGCCGGATACCTTAAAGATAGTATCGGTGTGCTGGAGGGTGCCCCAGAAGGTGACGTGGGAGTGGCCCTCGTTGTCCACGCTCTCCTGGAAGGCGTGCTTAAGCAGCTTGTAGGGCTCCTTGACGTCCACATATTCCTGGTGGAACAGCTCGTTGATGCGCTCGGGAGTGATCTCCTTGCCCACCGCGTCGGTCTCCACCTGGACGATGTGGCCAAACTCCGGATGCATGGCCTTGGGCAGATCGAAGCCGAAGTTGTGCTCCATGATATAGGCGGCGCCGCCCTTGCCCGACTGGGAGTTGATGCGGATAATGGGCTCGTATTCCCGGCCCACGTCGGCGGGGTCGATGGGCAGATAGGGGATCTCCCAGAAGTCGCTGCCGCTCTCCTTCATATACTGAGTGCCCTTATTGATGGCGTCCTGGTGGCTGCCGGAGAAGGCGGTGAACACCAGCTTACCGGCGTAGGGCTGCCGGTCGCCCACGGGCATCTTGGTGCAGCGCTCGTACATGTCCTTGATCTTGTTGATGTTGGAGAAGTCCAGCTCAGGGTCAACGCCCTGGGTCCACATGTTCATGGCCAGGGTGACCATATCCACGTTGCCGGTGCGCTCGCCGTTGCCGAAGAGGGTGGCCTCCACCCGCTCGGCACCAGCAAGCAGTCCCATCTCGGCGGTGGCTACGCCGCAGCCGCGGTCATTGTGGGGGTGCAGGGAGATAATAGCGCAGTCCCGGGAGGGGAGTTTTCTGCAGAAGTACTCCAGCATGTCGGCAAACTGGTTGGGCATGCAGTTCTCCACGGTGGTGGGCAGGTTCAGGATGACCTTGTTCTCCGGGGTGGCGTGGAGGTGCTCCAGCACGGCCTGGCAGATGTCTACGGCATAGTCCATCTCCGTGCCCATAAAGGACTCGGGGGAGTACTCAAAGCGCAGGTTCATGCCCTCCTCAATCATGGGCTGGGACATCTCGTAGATGAGGTCGGCCGCGTCGGTAGCGATCTTGGTGATGCCCTCCATGTCCATGTGGAAGACCATCTTGCGCTGGAGGGTGGAGGTGGAGTTATAGAAGTGGAGAATGACGTTCTTGGCGCCCTTGATGGCCTCAAATGTCTTTTTGATGAGGTGCTCCCGGGCCTGGACCAGCACCTGGATGGTCACGTCATCGGGGATGTGGCCGCCCTCGATGAGCTCACGGCAGATCTCATATTCCGTCTCGCTGGCGGAGGGGAAGCCGATCTCAATCTCTTTGACGCCGATATCCAGCAGAGTATGGAAATATTCCAGCTTTTCCTGAAGATTCATGGGGTCCACCAGAGCCTGGTTTCCGTCCCGCAGGTCTACCGAGCACCAGACAGGAGCTTTGGTGATGACATGGTCAGGCCAGGTGCGCCCCTCGATCTTCTGGGGCTGGAAGGGAATGTACTTTGTGTATCCGGGATTCATAATGCTTGCTCTCCTTTCCTGATTCCGCCGCGTTGGGGGGCGGATCGTGCCGCGGGGGAGAAAATCAAAAACGCCCCCGACTTTTTCAAGTCAGGGGCGTTATACTAACGCGGTACCACCCTGGTTCAGTCGCCGGTTGCCCGAACGGCCCTCAAAGCCTCCAACAAGGCCGCGGCTGATAACGAAGCCAACCGTCCCACCTTACTGTTGTTCAGGCGGACTGCTCAGGGACCAGTTATACACGGAGGGGCCGCACACCGGTTCGCACCAACCACCGGCTCTCTGAAGAGGGACACGCGCCGTCTTTTTTCCCGTCGTCGCATTTCTTATGGTAGATTTTAGCGGAGCAAAGTCAGTTTGTCAAGGGAAAGATTTTGCGTTGGATTTGGGAGGACGCGCATAGACATAGAGGGAGAGAGGGGGCGGGCCGTTTTGGGGGAGCTGTGGCCGCTGGCGGGCGGCGGGACCTTGCGGGTACGGGAGGAGGACCTCTGGGTGTACCTGGAGGCGGTGCGCCCCGACGATGGCAGGGGACTTTATAAAGTGTGGTGCACCGGGCCGCAGGGTGAATTTCTGTTGGGGACCCTGGTCCCCCAGGGAGGCGGCCTGCATCTGGAGCGGCGGGTGGCCAGGAAAACGCTCCAGCAGGCGGGTGCCTGGCCGCTGATCGGCGGAAAGATTGTCATGGCATATTCCTTTACAGATAGAGATGGAATGCAGGAGGTATGGCACAGGGAGGACCATCCGGAGAATTTCTGCCGGGACCGGGTGGTGCGTGCCTGCCTGAGGGGGGCGCAGGGGGTGCTTAGCCGTGAGAAGGGAGCGATTCGGCAGCTGGCCATACCTTTTTCAACCTGTGAACCTATTTTACTTAACACGTTATTTTGCCTGGCGCAGGTCCGGGAGAAGCAGGGACAGCGGCATCTGGTGTGGAGCTTTGACTGGGAGGGACGGCCTCTGCTGCCTGGGTCGCAGGGGGAGAAAGACAGGGAAAAATAAAGCAAATCCATTGAAAAACCAGAAGGACTTGCGTATAATCAGGAAAGACTATAAGGAAGAAATGGAGCAGGACCTATGTACCGTATCGATATTATGACGTTATTCCCCGACGTGGTGGGAGATATGCTGTGTGAGTCCATTCTGGGCCGGGCTCAGGAACGGGGCTATATCCGCATCGAGTGCCACCAGATCCGGGACTATACCTTAAATAAACAGCGGCAGGTGGATGACTACCCTTACGGCGGAGGCCGGGGGGCCGTGATGCAGGCCGATCCTCTCTACCAGTGCTGGAAGCACATTTGCGACGAGGCAGGGGAGCGGATCCACACCATTTATATGTCTCCCGCAGGCAAGACCTTTGATCAGGCCGACGCCCGGCGGCTGCGGGACGATTATGAGCGCCTGATTCTGGTTTGCGGCCACTACGAGGGGATCGACGAGCGTTTTATTGAGGAGTGTGTGGACGAGGAGATCTCCATCGGGGATTTTGTTCTCACCGGCGGAGAAATTCCTGCCATGGCGGTAGCCGATGCCGTTTGTCGGCTGGTGCCCGGTGTGCTCTCCGACCCCTCCTGCTATGAGAATGAGAGCCACTGGAACGGTATGCTTGAGGCTCCCCAGTACTCCCGGCCCGAGGTTTGGCATGATCGGGCGGTGCCCGCCATCCTGCGCTCTGGCAACCATGCCAAGGTGGACCAGTGGCGGCGCAAGCAGTCTATTCTCCGTACCCGTCACCGCCGTCCCGACCTGTATGCCAAGCTGGATCTTACCAGCAAGGCCGACCGCAAGCTGCTCAAAGAGCTGGAGGAGGAGAACGGGGAGAAGTTCCTCTAAATTTTTCCCGATTTGTGAGGGGAATCGCTTTACATTCCCTTCCTTTTATGATATGGTAAATAAAATCTGATTTTTAAAATCACATTTGGAGATGAAACACATGAGTTTTAAGATTGTTGTGGACAGCTGCTGCGACCTGACCGCTCAGATGCTGAAAGATCCCTGCTTTGTCAAGGTGCCGCTGACCATTCACTCCAATGGCAGTACCTTTGTGGATGACGATACCTTTGACCAGGCCGACCTGCTCTGGTCTATGAAGCAGAGTGAGCAGGCTCCTTCCACCGCCTGCCCCTCTCCTCAGGCCTATCTGGATGCCTATCAGTGCGGCGTGGAGGACGTATATGTGGTTACTCTGTCCGCTTTGCTCAGCGGCTCCCACAACAGCGCCGAACAGGCTCGGGTGCTGCTGGAAGAGGACGAGCCCGGCGTCAATGTGCATGTGTTCAACTCCTGTTCCGCGGCCGCGGGTGAGGTGCTGGTGGCGCTGAAGATTCGGGAACTGGCCCAGTCCGGCATGCCCTTTAAAAAGGTCGTGCGGGAGGTGGAGCAGTATATCTACCAGATGCAGACTATGTTTGTGCTGGAGACTCTGGAAAACCTGCGCAAGAATGGCCGCCTGACCAAGCTGCAGGCGGTGGTTACCGGCGCGCTGAAAATCAAGCTGTTTATGGGTGCTACTCCTGAGGGCGAGATCTGCAAGCTGGGCCAGGCTCTGTCCATGAAGCAGGCCCTGAGCAAGCTGGTGGATAAGATCGCTTCCGACCCCAACCATGTGGGCCGCACTCTGGTCATCTGCCACTGCAACTGCAAAGAGCGGGCAGAGAAGGTCAAGGAGCAGATCCTTGCCAAGTGCCAGGTAGGTGAGATCCTGGTGGTTGGCGCGGGAGGCATCACCACCGTGTACGCCAACGACGGCGGCGTGGTCGTGGCCTATTGACAAGAGGCAAATTTGGTTTACACTGATAGAGGTGTGAGGTGTACTCACACCTCTATCTTCACACTTGGGAGGAGATCGCTATGACAAGAGAGCAGGCCTGGGCATTGCTGACCCAGTATAATAAGGAGCCCTTCCACCTCCGCCACGCCATTACGGTGGAGCATGTGATGGGCTGGTTTGCCCAAAAACTGGGCTACGGGGAGGAGAAGAAGTTCTGGTCCCAGGTGGGTCTGCTCCACGATCTGGATTTTGAGATGTGGCCGGAGGAGCACTGTGTCAAGTCTCAGGAGCTGATGCGCGAGGCTGGCGTGGATGAGGCCATCATCCGGGCCACCGCCTGTCACGGTTGGGGCCACTGTGTGGACATCAAGCCGGAGCACGAGATGGAGGAGGTGCTCTTTGCCTGCGACGAGCTGACCGGACTGATCGGTGCTGCCGCTCTCATGCGTCCCTCTAAGAGTGTGTCCGATATGGAGCTTAAATCCCTGAAAAAGAAGTTTAAGGATAAGAAGTTTGCCGCCGGCTGCTCCCGGGATGTGATCGCCCAGGGGGCTGAGATGCTGGGCTGGGATCTGGATAAACTGCTGGATCTTACCCTGTCCGCCATGCGGGATGAAGAAGAGGCCATTGAGGCCGCTGTGGCTGCCCTTTAACAGAGAGAGCCGGGGGATTGGGGTTGACAACCGCTTTTTCCCATGTTACCATGAAACCACAAAGGGGAGTAGTCGGCACAGCGTCTGCTGTGCGGTAGGACCAACAAGCATGGGGGAGTCATCCCTCTGGTTTTGCCTGAAATGACCAGACCTGCGTTCCGAATCGGAACGCAGGTCTTTTTTCTTACCCGTCTGGGCAAACTCTACCGTGCGGAGCACTGTCTCCCAAAAATGCCGGCGCAGATCAACAAGGGAGGAAATCACATGGAATTTTTGTGGGAAAGCCTGCTGTCCATCACCTGGCAGCAGCTGGTCATGTATGTTGTGGGCGGATTGCTCATCTGGCTGGCCATTGAGAAAGGCTTTGAGCCCGCCCTGCTCTTGCCCATGGGGTTTGGCGCTATCCTGGTCAATCTGCCTACTTCGGGCGTGATCAACCAAGTGACCGCCGGAGTGGGGGAGACCCACGGCATTATCCAGTGGCTCTTTGAGGTTGGCATCAGCGCCAGTGAGGCCATGCCCATCCTGCTGTTCATCGGCATCGGAGCCATGATCGACTTTGGTCCCCTGCTGGCCAACCCCAAGCTCTTCCTGTGCGGCGCCGCTGCCCAGGCGGGCATCTTCCTCACCATCCTCCTGGCCGCTGCCCTGGGCTTTGATATGAAGGACGCCGCCTCCATCGGTATCATCGGCGCCGCTGACGGCCCCACCTCCATCCTGGTCTCCCAGGTGCTCCACTCCAACTATGTGGGAGCCATCGCGGTGGCTGCCTACTCCTATATGGCCTTGGTACCCATCATCCAGCCCTTTGCCATCAAGCTGGTGACCACTAAGAAGGACCGGGCCATGCGGATGCCCTATCGGGTCCAGGGCGTGTCCAAGCGGCTGCGCATCCTGTTCCCCATTATCGTCTCGGTGATCGCCGGGCTAGTAGCCCCCTCCTCGGTGGCTCTGGTGGGCTTTCTCATGTTCGGCAATCTCATCCGGGAGTGCGGAGTGCTCACCACCCTGTCTAAGACCGCCCAGAATGAGCTGGCCAACCTGATTACTCTGCTGCTGGGCATCACCATCTCCTTCTCTATGAAGGCGGACCAATTTGTAAAGCCTGAGACGCTGCTCATCATGGTGCTGGGCCTGGTGGCCTTTGTGCTGGATTCTGTGGTGGGTGTACTGTTTGTGAAGGTGCTCAACCTCTTCACCCCCAAGAACAAGATCAATCCTATGGTGGGTGCGGCGGGCATCTCCGCCTTCCCCATGTCCTCCCGTGTCATTGAAAAGCTGGGACAGGAGGCCGACCCCCAGAATCATCTGCTGATGCACGCAGTGGCCGCCAACGTATCCGGACAGATCGCCTCGGTGGTGGCTGGCGGCGTGATCCTGCAGTACTGTGCCACCCATATGATCGGCTGAGCGTAAGGAGGAGACGAATATGAACATGGAAAACATCGGCCTGGCCTTGGAGATGATGGGCCAGGGAATGCTGGGTATCTTTGTGGTGCTGGGCGTCATTGCCCTGCTGGTGGCGCTGATGCAGAAGATCGATAACCGAAAAAAATAAGAAGATATATTTCTAACAGCTCCGCTGCGGCGGAGCTGTTTTTATGGAAACCCGAGCGGACGGAGATAGCGTGGAGTTGTGAAAAATGAGAAGGGGAAAAAGTACACAAAAATGCCGGAATAAATGAAAAATCGCCGCTTTTTTCAGTAGAACAGAAAAAATGCACAAGTAAAACAAGGAAAGTATAGTGATTTTTGCCCTTGTTTCCGGGGCTCCATTTGATTACAATGTGGTAACAAAAGTAACAGCCTGTTGCTTTTGATGTCATAATTGTTGACATAATTTTGTAACTAAATAGGAGTGAAGACAATGACACGAAAGCTGTTTTCGCTGACGCTGAGCGCCTTTGCCTTGCTTCTCCTGATGGGTGCCGGGGTGGAAGAGGATTCCGCCGGGCAGATCCAAACTGAGAAAGGGCCCCGTGGGGCCCAGTTGGTTCAGGCCAGCGAAACTCACGATCAGGAAGCAGACCAGGCTCACATGGTGACCGCAGTGGCGGGCTCCAGCGTGCTGACTCTGGTAGAGGACATGGACCGGACCTTGACGGTTGACGGCAAGCCGGTCTCCTCGGAGGTAAGCAAGACTCAGAAGAGCGGAACGACTTATGTGGCTCTGGTCCCTATGGCCAAGGAGCTGGACTCCTCCGTCTCTGTTGTTTGGGACGGCGGCAGTCAGACCGTGACGGTGCGCAGCAGCAAGCTGAATTTGACCGCCAAGGTTGGACAGCTGTATCTGGTGGCCAACGGCCGCTACCTGTACATCCCTGAGGGAGTACAGCTGGTAAACGACCGGGTGACGGTCCCTCTGTCCGTGCTGACCGAGGCCTTTGACGCCTCCCTGACCTGGAACGCCGCCACCGGTGTGGTGGCTGTGACCCGGGGCAGCGGTGCGCTGACCCCCGCGGACCAGTATTATAACCAGGACGACCTGTTCTGGCTGTGCCGTATCATTTACGCCGAGAGCGGAAACCAGCCTCTGGAGGGCATGATGGCGGTGGGCAACGTAGTGCTCAACCGGGTCAACGACCCCATCTATCCCAACACCATCGTGGGCGTGCTGGCTCAGAAGAACCAGTTCACCACCTATCAGTCCGGCAAGCTGGCCTACCGCACCCCCAATGAGAACAGCGTCATCGCCGCCAAGCTGGTGCTGGACGGCGGTGTCGTGGAAGAGACCAAGGGAGCCACCCATTTTGACTCCTGCAGCAACAGCTGGGCCTCCCGACATAAGACCTGTGTGGCCGTGATCGGCGGTCATCGGTTCTACGCTTAAAAAACGTGATCCGTCCGGATTTCCGGGCGGATCACGTTTTTTCCATATTCAGGAGATTATGCAGAGAAGAAGGGAGCAGGGGTGCGGGTTTGTGAATTTTAGGGCTTCCTTTTTTGCATATTCATGTATATAATATACCTTGTGAAATCAGCGTTTCCACAAGTGCGTTTTACTTTGGAACGAAAATGAACGCAGGTTACTGCGCCACGGAGGAGTCACTATGACAAGAAGTACGGCCCGCGAGATTGCGGTGCATCTGATCTTTTCTCTGGGCTTTGGCACCCAGAGCGCTGAGGAGGTCCTGGACAGCGAGCTGACCCGGGAGCGATTTGAGGAGCTGGGTGGGGAGTCCCAGCTGTATGCCCAGTTCCCCAATGAGAAGCAGGAGCGGTATATCCGTGACCTGGTGCGCGGGGTATTTGCCCATGGACCGGAGCTGGACGACTACATTGCCCGCTATGCGGTGGGCTGGTCTTTTGCCCGCATCCCACGCATGGCAGCAGCCATTCTGCGCACCGCCATGTATGAGGTGCTGTATATGCCGGATATCCCCAACGCCGCCGCCATCGACGCCGCGGTGGAGATGACCAAGAAGTATGAGCCCCAGGAAGTGGCCGCCTTTGTCAACGGCATTCTGGGTACCTTTGTGCGCACGGAGTTTCCCGATACCCCCGCTAAGCCGGAGAAGAGCGACTCTGCCGGCGAGGAGGAGTAAGTATGTCCGTCTTGGCGCTGGACACCAGCAACTACACCACCTCTGCGGCGGCCTTTGACGGCCGGGAGGGGGAGAACGTGGGCCGGCTGCTTCAGGTGCGCCCAGGTGAGCTGGGTCTGCGGCAGAGCGACGCCCTGTTCCAGCACGTCAAGCAGCTGCCTCAGCTGATGGAGCAGCTGGCGTCCCAGGGACAGCTGGAAAATATCCAGGCCGTAGGAGCCAGCACCCGCCCCCGGGCGGTGGAGGGCTCTTACATGCCCTGCTTTTTGGCGGGAACCAGCCAGGCCCAGTGTCTGGCCCGTACCTTGGGTGTACCCTTTTTTGCCTTCTCCCACCAGCAGGGACATCTGGCGGCGGCAGCCTGGTCCGCCGGGCGGCTGGATCTGCTGGAGGGGCCGTTTTTGGCCTGGCATTTGTCGGGGGGCACCACCGAGCTGCTGCGGGCAGAGCCGGAGCAGGATGGAGTAGCTATGACGGCGGAAATCCTGGGAGGGACCAGCGATATTTCCGCCGGGCAGCTCATCGACCGCACCGGTGTGCTGCTGGGTCTCCAGTTCCCCGCGGGCAAGGCGTTGGATGGACTCAGCGCCCAGGCGGAGAAGGTAAAACCGTTCCCAGTAAAGGTGGAGAACTGCACCTTCTCCCTGTCGGGTATTGAAAATAAGGTAAAGCAGATGTCGGAGAAAGGGGAGGCCCCGGAGACTGTGGCCCGCTTTGCTCTGGAGACTGTGGCCCGGGCGGTGGTGAAGGCCACTCGGCAGGCGCTGGAACGCTTCCCGGGACTGCCTGTGCTGTGCTCCGGAGGTGTGGCCTCCAATTCTCTGCTGCGCCAGGTAATGGAGCGGGAGTGCGGAGCCATCTTTGCTCAGCCCCGCTTTTCCACCGACAACGCCATGGGTACCGCCATTTTGACCTGGCGGGCTCTGGAGCCGGAGAGAGCCCAATGAGACAGGAAGCGTCCATCCTCACCCCCAGTCAGGTGGGACAATATATCAAAGGCTTTATGGACCGGGACCGGCTTCTGTCCGGCCTGTTGGTGCGGGGGGAGCTGTCCAATTATAAGATGTATCCCTCCGGTCACCACTACTTTACTTTGAAAGACCGGGAGGGAGCCCTACGGTGCGTGATGTTCCGGGGGGATGCTGCCTCCCTGCGTTTCCGGCCTCAGAACGGGATGCAGGTCATCGCCGCCGGGCGGGTGACCGTCTTTCCCCGGGACGGGCAGTACCAGATGTACTGCGTCCGCCTCACCCCAGAGGGTGCGGGGGACCTGTTTGTAGCCTTTGAACAGTTGAAAGAACGATTGCTGCGCCAGGGACTCTTTGCTCAGGAGCACAAGAAGCCCTTGCCCCGGATGCCGGGGCGCATCGCTCTGGTGACTTCTCCGGCGGGAGCTGCGGTACGGGACATGCTGCGCATCCTGGGGGCCCGTTGGCCCATGGCACAGGTGCAGATCCTGCCCGTGCGGGTCCAGGGAGAGGGAGCGGCGGAGGAAATCGCTGCTGCCATCCGTTGGGCCAACCTTCACCAGGTGGCTGACCTCATGATCACCGGGCGAGGCGGCGGATCCATGGAGGACCTGTGGGCTTTTAATGAAGAAGTGGTGGCCCAAGCCATCTATGACTCTAATATCCCGGTGATCTCCGCTGTGGGCCACGAGCCTGATGTGACCATCGCTGACTTTGTGTCCGACCTGCGGGCGGCGACCCCATCCAACGCCGCCGAGCTGGCGGTGCCCGACCAGAATGAGGTGTATGCCGCTTTGCTGGGCAGCAAGCAGCGCATGGAGCAGGCGATGCGTCAGCGGCTGCTGCGCGGTCGCCAGCAGCTGGAGCGGCTGGGAAAGAGCCGGATGCTTACCGACCCCAAGGCCTATGTCCAGGATAAGCGGGTGCTGCTGGATTACCAGAGCCGCCGCATGGACCAGGCCATGACCAATCTGTTGGCGGTTAAGCGGGCACGGACGGGACAGCTGGCCGCCGCTCTGGACGCCATGAGCCCTCTGAAGGTCCTGGGCCGGGGCTATGCCATCGCCCAGAAGCAAGACGGAGGCATCATCGCCCACACCGGCGATGCCGCGCCTGGAGAGCGATTCCGACTGCGGGTGTCAGACGGGGAGCTGCCCTGCCGGGTGGAGGAAACCACCGCGTGTGATACGGCCCAATAACGGGCCGGGAAAGGATGTGCCATAT
>NZ_JBKVXZ010000048.1:0-28505 GCF_046973065.1 Flintibacter sp.
TTCTGCACGTAGTCCTCGTACTCCAGCAGCTCTTTCACATCCGGGAAGTCTTTCGTCAGTTTTGTGATGAGCTGCTCTTGCTTGCGGGTAGGCGGACGGTCATCCGGGATGATCTCCACCCGCTCCCGTGTAGCAATGTACCTCATGTAACCGTCTGCACCCTGACCACTTCTGCATTTGATATACGGACTCTTGACGATCAGTCTTGCCATCCATCATCACCGTCCCGCTGCTTCTGCGTGCGCTTGACGATCTGCTCCAGACGCAGTTGTCCGTTGAACTTCTTCACGCGAGCGGCACTCTCCGCACGTTTTTTCCGCAGGTATGCTTCATCCAGATTGACGCAGTCCGCGAGAACACTCATGCCCATGTCCAGTTCCACCGCTTGTTTGAAGAGCAGCGACGCCATGCGATCTTCAAACTGATCCAGCCGGCCGTCCAGATAGGACTGCACCGAGGACGGCAGGAACATGCCGGCGTTGTTGGCGCTGAGATAGTCCAGATAGAAGTTGATGGCGTTCTCGATAAATCCGGTGAGACTGCGGCTGCCATCTTCCGTATAACGCCGCTCCAGCCGCACCTTCATGTCCGGTGTCAGGTAGAGGGCAAATTTCTCTTTTTGGCTCATAAAGGCCTCCTTTCTTGGGGTTGACCCCTAGTTTTTTCTTGTGGGCGTAAGTCCCGCGGGATAACGACCGCAGAATCTCTTTCTCTCTCTGTTTTTGACCCCATTTCTGCTAACTCCGGGACTCTTTGAAACTGCCCGCACTGCGGGCAGATGTGCCGGGTAAAAGCTGGGGCAGTGACCCCAAGCCTTTATCCTGCTTGTCCTTTCGTCCTCCGAAGAGCCGTAAAAAGCTCCCGAAAACCGCCTCAAAACCCTTGAAGGGGCTGGGGCTCCACCCAGCCCCGAAGAAGTGCACACAGCCGCTTACACGGCCAAACAGGGTGGGAGTTGCGCGCCCTGTCCGATTCCCGCTTTTGGGGGTGATAACCTGGCGGCAGGACTTTTCCTTGTTACTCTTCGTCTTATTCATACACTTCCCCACCATCTGTTGAGGGGCTTTCCCTTCATGCACTGTGGCCTGCGGAGGGAAGATCAGGCAGCGGCAGAATGTAGTAGTGGTTGTTCCCCTGGAGCCACTTGCCGCTTTTCACACACCGCGAGGTTTTGACCTTACTGATGAACCCGCGGTCAACCAGCAGGCTGACCGCATCCCTCGCCGCGTTTTCAGAGCAGCCGCAGTGGAGGGCGATGGTCTTCATGCTGGGCCAGCACACATCCTTCTGCCCCGCGCAGCAGACCAGGTAACTGTACACAGCCAGCGGAATAGGTTTCAGGTCATAGCAGAAAATAGCGTTGCTCATTTGATAAAATCGTTCACCCAAAACAGGCATACGAAACCTCCTGGTTTTGAAATTCAGAGATATTTTTTTCTTGCGTTCCGGGTGCCTCTCTGTTAGACTGTTCGCAGATGGAGTCTGCGTTTTTCGGAATGCGGCGCACCGCCGGACTGTTGCAGCAGTTTCGGCGGCTTTCCTTTTGGATAGGGGCGCTGAGATTTTTCTTACTCTGATTGCCGATGAATATCACCACCATTCGTAAAAGAGTTTGTCAGCCACACGCCATACACCTTCCTGCCCTGTGATCCTTTCTGACCTCCACGGCGTTTTCTGCCCCGTTGGTACGCTCGTATATCGTAACTCTGTCATGATATGGTCCTGGCGATACTTCCCCGGTGAGTATGAACTTTGGCGGTGGGTATTCAGTTGTCGAGGTACATCGAACGGCCAATAGAATCTGCTTGACATTTGGTCACGTATATTTTAGACTTATTTTTAGTATCACATTTTTATTGGTCGCCGTATTCTGAGTCTAACACGATAGGTCGCCCTCTGTCAAGACCTATCGTTTTATTCTTGAATAGTAAGTCTAATTCGACGGGGAGTTTTTTCATGTCTGAGTATATGTTTAAGACCTATATCGCTAACGGAAAAGAGTATTTTATTTACAGCGATGATGTTTCTGACGACCGCTTTACAAAAAAAATAGACTTTCCGTTTTCGGAAAGCCTTTTTTCCCTGCTCGACCTGGACATCTGGAAATGGGAACCCCAGATCAAGAAGATCGACCGTGCGCTTTTAAACTTGTACAGGACCCGCGACGCCAGATACACCGAAGATGTATTTTTTACCTTGCAGAGCTTATCCGATGTGCATATATTCTTTAAGCTGCTGTTCCTGGATTGGTCCAAGAGACTGAACGAGGCAGAGAAGGACAATTTTGCTCACGCATCTGATATGCTGCCCCACAAGGCCATTGCGCATATCCCCAGCAATATTGACTACGCGCAGAAGCAGATCAAGGATCTGTTGGAGCGTGTGTTGGACATGGATGCCAGCAAACGTTCTGTTTCCAGCAGGCTCTATGATTATTACAAGGACCCTTATCACGTAGACCCACGTCCTTTTGAGTTCCACCCGTTGACGGTATCTTTTGAGATGATCGACCGAAACGCCTATGCGGAAGTTCTTTATCCAAAGAGCATCTATGACTTGATCGATTACTATCTGCGTGAGTGGGTCAGACGGGAACAGAAGATGCGGGTCTGCAAAAATTGCGGAAAGTATTTCGCAATCACCGGACGAACCAACGCCGAATACTGTGACCGTGTGTTTGACTCGAAGGGACGTACCTGCAAGGATGTCGGTGCCATAGCGAAGTGGACACGAGAAAAAGATACGGACGATGTCTTCAAGGCATACCGCCGGGAATACAAAAAGCGGTTCGCCTGGACGAAGTCTGGGAAGATCCTGCCGGAGGAACTATACGCCTGGGGTGAACGCGCCAGAGAAAAGAAGGCCGAGTGCGACAGTGGAAAGATCACACTGGAGGAATATACGACTTGGTTAAAGGAATCGTAAGAGACTGACTCTGGCCTTCCACTTATAAGAAAAAGCATTTCGCTTTCTGTATGATGCTGATAAGGAGTACCTGGAGGAACTAATACCTTAATCCATGAACCTACCCGATATCTGCAAAAAGGCATCTTAACAAAGGAACTGGCAGCCATGACGGCTACCAGCTCCTTTGTCAATGTACACATTAGTTATTGTTTACGGTTCTTTCACAGGCGCTCAGAAAATAGTGTAGCCACCATCCACAGCCAAAGCCGCACCATGGATAAAGCTTGCTTCATCGCTCGCCAAGAACGCAACTGCTTGTGCGACCTCATCGGGTCTGCCAGCTCGTGTGGCAGGGCTCATTTTGATCTTCATGCACACCGGATGCTGCGGGATTGCCAGAACGCGAGCGATCATATCTGTCTCAATGGGACCCGGGAGCACGGCATTGATACGAACGCCGGTGCGGCCATGATCCATAGACATCTGCCTGGTCAGCCCCAGCAGACCGTGCTTAGCGGAGGTATAGGCTAACCCGCCCCGGCCCGCGCCAGTGGAGGCCATGGAGGCAATGTTGACGATAGCGCCGCCGCCCTGTTCCTCCATGACAGGGATCACCTTCTTGCACAGCATGAAGGGTGCGGTGAGATTGGTTGCCAGGACTTTATTCCATTCATCCATGGTGATGTCATTCATGTTAGCGGTAGAACCGCCCACACCCGCGTTGTTCACCAGAATGTCAATGCGGCCGTATGTATCCAGCGCAGCCTTCACCAGCGCAGCCAGACTCTCCTCAGAGGTAACATCGGTCTTGCAGAAAATGGCCTCGCCGCCGTCGGCCTTGATTTCAGCCACACAGCTATCGCCCAATTCTGCGTTAGTGCCCACCACGACAACCTTAGCGCCTTCGGCGGCAAAAAGTTTGGCAGTAGCGCGGCCAATGCCGCGGGTCGATCCGGTGATAATGGCAACTTTGTTCTCCAGTTTCATCATGTGCGCTTCCTTTCCATTTCATATAGTCAGTGAAAGATGATATTTCTTTGGGTGTAATCAGGTGATAGGGCCTCCTCAGATCCGGCCTGTTTCCATAAACGCTGTCCGGTCATAGCGCCCAGTGAGGAGATAGGGCACCACCGCATCAGCGTCCACCTTCTCCGCCAGATTCAGCTTGTGAACCATCAAGTCGTTGCTGGAGTATGCACCGCCCACGATGGTGTGGATAGGCAGTTCCGCCCAGGGATCGTCCACAGAGGACCGAAGCTGCAATGCGGCAAAGCCGGGTTCCCAGGTGTGGTATGTATATTCGCACAGGTTCTGCAGCAGGCAGCCGTTCATAAAGTGACTGATGCCCTGCTGGTCAGGTTCCCGGTCAAAATGGAAGTAGAAACCACCGCCGTAGGTCTTTTTGCCTGGAGCCGGGAACTGATACAGTGTACCGGTCAAGGGGCTGTTGTACTGACCGAGCTCCATCTTCAGGTCCACCAGTTGAGTGCCCCGGCGGGTGACCTGAGCCGTGACGGAATCGCCGCTACGCCGGATGACGAACTCAGCCCCCAGTTTCTTGGGGATGGATCCGTTATCCCGGCCACACTGGACTGCCATTTCGGCACCGGGACCGCCCAGCACCAGGCCCAGAGGATACAGGCCCAAGGTGGTGCCATAAGTGGCATAGGCACCCAGAATGGCTTCGTAATAGTCATCGGCAAACGTAGGTTCCTTCACATGGCAGACGGACAGTGTCACCACAGGGATGGAGAAGGGCTTCAGCGGGGGAGGAAGCAGGCGGGCAATGGCGGCAGGATCTGTCAGGTACGCCAAATATACGCCCTCCTGATTCCGCATCAGGGACACCTTTCCGAAGTTGGGCAGATCTTCAGCGGGCACACGGAAACTGGGTGCCTTCACCATCGGGCGGAAGAGCTGACGTCCAGCCTCATAGCCACTGCGGGTAGCAGGGGCGATAGTACCATCCTTCACGGCGCTTCCTACTACGACAGTTTCTATGCTCTTAGCACGCAGTTCCTCTGCCAGGGCGTTGTCCGGACGGAAGCCCAGCGACAGCACCACCGCATCTGCGGAGACAGTGACCTCGGCATGATCCACCAGCCGCTCCAACACGACCTGATTCTCCCGAATCTCTTTCAGGGAGTGAGCCAGCAGGAATTTGGCTCCGTGTTGATTCAGCCGCCCACAGATGTCCGCCACATTGGTGTGGTTAGCCGTGGGTGCCACTTTATCCAGCTGATCCACAATGGTGACAGTGTTCCCTGCGGCACACAGATATTCGGCAGTCTCAATACCGGTGTTGCCTGCGCCGATAACCACAGCCTGTTTGCCAGACAAGGACACCTTTCCGGACAGAACCTCCTCAATGGTGTGGACATTGTCACCATGGACGCCAGGGATGCTCTCCGGCACCACGGATTTAGAACCCGTGGCCACCACCACGGCATCAGGCTGGAGTGCCGCCACAGTGTCAGCGGTAACCTCTGTGTTCAGCTGAACTTCCACGCCCAGACGCTGGAAGGCGTTGGCGTAATAGTCGGCCACCCACTGCATCCGCTCTTTCAGCGGAGGCTTTTTAGCCAGATTTACGGTACCGCCCAGTTCGCTGCCCCGATCCAGCAGCGTGACCTTCACACCCCGCTCCGCCAGAGTTTTGGCAGCCATCATGCCTGCGGGACCGCCACCCACGACCACGGCGGTGTGACTCTGAATATCCCGCTCCAGATCGCCGTACTTCCGCTCCCGGGCCATCCGGGGATTTAGAGCGCACTCGGGGGGAAGGCCCGCGGCATTCCACTGATTCAGGCTTTCGAAGCAGCGCAGGCAGTTGATGCACTTGCACAGCTCCGCTTCCCGGCCCTCCTGGACCTTTTTGCCCCACTGCTCATCCGCCAGCCAACTGCGACCCATAGACACAAAGTCTTCGACGCCGTCAGCCAGGAATTGCTCTGCCACAGCAGGCTCCCGGATGGAGGAAACGCCGATGACAGGGATATGCACATGGTCTTTGACAGCCTTGATGAGCTCCCGCCGCCAGCCCTGTGGATAGGAAATAGGTTCTACGCAGGTAATGCCAGTTTCGTACAGGCCCACGGATACATCAATAAAGTCAATGCCCATGGTCTCCAAAGCCATGGCGATCTTCACGCCGTCCTGGATGTGGATGTAGTCCTCAGTAACACCAGTCTTATCCAGGAATTCCTCCACGCTGAGGCGGACACCGATGGGGAAATCGGGGCCACAGGTCTCCCGGATGCCGGCGATGATCTCAGAGAGCATCCGCAGGCGGTTTTCAAAGCTGCCTCCGTACTGGTCCTCCCGCTTGTTGGTATAGGGAGACAGGAACTGCTGGAGCAGATAGCCGTGGGCGGCGTGAAGCTCCACACCATCACAGCCCGCCTTCTGTACCCGCACTGCGCCAGCCACGAATTGGGTAATCAGCTGCTGGACTTCCTCAGTGGTCAGCGCCCGGGTCTCCTGTTGAAGGTATTTGCAGGGAATGGCCGAGGCGGAGACAACCGGCTGCCCGCCGGTGAGCGCAGTGACCGTTTCCCGGCCTGGGTGATGGAGCTGGATGAAGATTTTAGCCCCGTGCTTATGGACCACCGTGGCCAGCCGGGCCAGGCCGGGGATATGGCGGTCCTGGGTGACGGACAGCTGCCGCATAAGTCCGGCACCATGGACATCATTGACCCGGGTGATCTCCGGAATGATCAGGCCGACTCCGCCCATGGCGCGGGCCTCGTAAAAGGCCAGCATATCCTCGGAGGGGCTGCCGTCCAGTTCCGCCAGGCCAATGCCCATGGGGGACATGACCAGACGGTTTTTTACTGTGACGTTGCCGATCTTTCCAGGGGTGAACAGTTTTTCGTACATAGAAACTCCTCCTTTTTATCATCAGACACCGCATGTTTTCTGCGTTTTACTGTCCTCCCACAGCCGCTCCGCCTCGGGTTTCCAGTTCTCTGCGTAGGTAACGCACTTGTCACACAGGTGATTCACACTCTCGGGCGATTGCAGGTCCGTGGAGTGGGCGCCGGTCTTATGCACCATTTCACGCAAAAGCTGGGGATTCTCCAGCATGGGACAGGGGCGAAGCATATTCTTATTAAAGGGCTGCCCGTCATGATAGGCCATAAAGATGGGAGACTGGAGGCACTCCAGCAGCGTCTTTTCCCGGATGTTGCTGTCGGAGTAGTGAATGAACACGCAGGGGTCCATATCACCGTTGGCATTGATGTGCAGATACCTGCGGCCGCCGGCAATACAGCCACCCACATACTCCGCGTCGTTCTGGAAGTCCATGGCGAACAGGGGCTTCTCCGCCCGGTATTTCCGGATGCGGTGATAGGTAGCGATCCGCTGCTCCGGCGTGGGCAGCAGCTCCGGAGAGGCGTCATTGCCCACCGGCATATAGTGGAAGTACCAAATGAAATAGCAGCCCAGGCCGATTAGTTGATCGAAGAACGCCTCAGAGGTAATGGACTCGAAATTGGCGCTGGTGTAGCAGGCGGAAATCCCGTAGACCAGCTTTTTCCGAAGCAGCAGCTCGATGCCCTTCATGACCTTGCCGTACACGCCGTCGCCGCGCCGACCATCTGTGGCGCTCTCGGAGCCCTCCAGGGAAATCGCGGGGACAAAATTCTTTACCCGTAGCATCTCATCCGCAAAGGCCTCATCGATCAGTGTGGCGTTGGTAAAGCTGAGGAAAATGCAGTCGGAGTGCTTTTCACAAAGGCGGATCAGGTCCTTCTTGCGCACCAGCGGCTCACCGCCGGTGTAGATGTACATGTAGATTCCCAGTTCCTTGCCCTGCTGGATAATGCCGTCGATCTCCTCGTAGGTCAGGTTCAGCTTGTTGCCGTACTCAGCGGCCCAGCAGCCGGTGCAGTGGAGGTTGCAGGCACTGGTGGGGTCCAGAAGAATGGCCCATGGAATATTGCAGCCATATTTCTTGCGGCACTCCTCCTGCTTGGGCCATCCAACCAAGGAGGCGTTGATAAAGAAGTTCACGGCGATGGTCTTCATGACCTCCGGGTCGATGTCTGTGAGAAGCCGCTGAATGAAGGGATAGTAGGGGTGCTTCGGATCCGTGATCGCCTCGCGGATGAGCTTCCGCTGCGTTTCAAACTCGCCGCCTGCAAACTTATCCGCCCAATCCATCAGCTTTACGAGATTTTCTTTTGGATCCTTATACAGGTAGTTGAAGGCCTGCTCCAATCCGAATTTTTTGATTGCTGTTGAAGCATTCATTATGACATCCTCCCTTATGTATTTTGATTTCTTTTTATAAAAGCTCTATGGGCATGTATAGGTACAAATTCTACTTGATTTCCTCATGTTCACTTCCGGTGACAATCGGCGTTTGATGGTGATTGACTTTAACAGATGTCAGAACCGTAATGAAATTCAATGCACCTTCCATAAGGAGGGCCAGTCCCAGCAAAATCATAACAATCCGTGCGTTTTCTGACGGGCGGAAAACCAGCAGAAAGCCAACGACGCCGGTGATAATCGCCACCACGAGGATCAGCCACCACTGGCAAATGCCAAATGCTTTTGAATCGACGGAAATTTGTATTTTCAAAAGCGCATCGGCAAGCGTATAAATTCCCAGAAGAACGCAGATGAGACTGGTCATAATGCGTGTGCGGAGTATCAGAATCGCGCCAATCGCAATGAGCAAAATACCAATTGCCAAATCATATTGAAAAGCCAATCGGTATAAGTCATTTGAGCAATAGCCGATAATTTTTACAATGCCGAACAGAATCAGGATTCCGCCGCCAAGTCGGCATAACAGCGAAACGGAAAAATTCGGAACAGCGATCAGCACAATGCCCAGCACACCAATCAGTATGGAAATGATAATATAGCCGACCTTTGCGGCCCAAATCCGCTTATTTGAGGGCACTGCCAACATCTCCTTCCCTTTGTTATAGAATGGGGCTCCCACACTCTGACAGGCTCGGCTGAGTGTGGGAGCCCCGTTTCATTTACCAGAACATTCTGGTTTAAATGACATGATATTCTTTCAGCAGTTTTTCAATGTCGGTTCCCTGAATCTTCTCCAGCAGCTTTTTGACAACCATTTTCTCCTTGAAGCCCAGGTCCATCTCCGTCAGCGGCTTGCCGTCCCGCATTTGGATAGTCGCGTTTAACAGGTCACGGATATCATAGGTGCTGCCCCAAACCTCCGGCACACCCCGGTCGATGTCCAACAGGGTATAAACGGCCTCCATGCCGGTGCGCATGGAGTACTCGGTGGTGAAGATGGTGTCCCGCTTAGTCTCGGCAAACTGGCCCAGGAAGGCAAAGTTGACGGCACCCTCGGGAACAACGTCGGGGCGGTCGCCCGCGGCGCGGGGCATAAAGAAAGCAGTGATATAAGGCATCATGACCGGCACGGTATTGGCGCTGTGCTCGGCTAACTCCACAATTTCGCTCTCCGGCACGCCGATGTGGTACAGCCACTCCATGCAGATCTCTTTGCCGGTGCACTCCCGCATGGGCTTTTTCACATAGTCGCCCGGCTTATCGGAAAACAGCCCGTAGACCCAGACCAGGCACTGGTCCTTGGGCTGGCTGCGGAACTGGGGCTGGCGGTTGATAGTCCAGCTGAGAAGCCAGCTGGAGTCCTTCACCGTGACGATGCCGCCGGTGACAACGCCGCCGCTGAACGGATCGCGCTTACAGATGTTCTTGATATAGGGAATGATCTTCTGGTCCAGAGTAGTGACAGTGGCACTCATCCAGTTGGACTGCTCGGGATCATAGCAGAACTTATCGGGATGGCCGAAGGAGGGGTCCTAGGCGGCAATCTTACGCCACATATCCCAGCCGCCGCCCGGCTTAATCTCAGTGTTGAAGGCAGCAGGAGCATTCTGGGAACCAATGGTGGAGTTTTCCACGCAGCCGCCGTTGGTGATGAACACCAGATCATTCTCGGTCAGGTCCACGTATTCGGTCCTGTTGTCCACAAGCAGTTCGACGCGTTTGGCGAGCTTCCTGTCGGTTTGGATGTCGAATTCCACATTGACGACCTTGGTGTTGTAGTGGAACTGGACATTGTGAGATTCCAGATACTTGATCATGGGGAGGATCATGGACTCATACTGGTTGTACTTCGTGAATCGCAGGGCCTTGAAATCCGGCAGACCGCCCACATGGTGGACGAAGCGTTTGATGTAGAGTTTCATCTCCAGGGCGCTGTGCCAGTTCTCGAAGGCGAACATAGTGCGCCAGTAGAGCCAGAAGTTGGAGTTCAGTACCTCGTCGTCAAAGAAATCCGTGATGCGCTTGTCATAAAGCTGCTCGTCGGGGGTGAAGAACAGCTTCATGATCTCCATGGCCGCCTTGTCGGACAGGGCAAACTTCCCGTCGGTGTGGGCATCCTCGCCCCGATTGACAGTGGCACGGCAGAGGGAGTAGTTGGGGTCCTTTTTGTTCAGCCAGTAGTATTCGTCCAGAACACTGACGCCCTCCGTCTCAATGGAAGGAATGGAGTGGAACAGATCCCACATGACCTCAAAATGATTGTCCATCTCGCGGCCGCCGCGCATGACATATCCCACACCGGGATACTCCCAGCCGTCGCAGGCTCCACCGGGGATGGGGTCTTTCTCAAAGAGATGGATGTGCTCACCTTTCATCTGACCATCCCGCACCAGATAGCAGGCTGCGGTCAGGGCCGCCAGCCCGGTGCCGATAATATAGGCCGACTTCTGGTCAACGCCCTCCGGCTTCAAAGGACGTGCAAATGCTTCATAAGTGCCGCTTGCATAATACATATTGTGCGCCTCCTTGTTTTTTGTTTGTGCTTGTATTGTAGCCGGAAACTCCTGCACATGATATGGGCAAAAGCAGCCCCCATGCCTGTTTTTTAGGCAAAGGGACTGCTTTTGTCTGTATTTTGTACTCAGTTTTTATTTGTACTGCACACCACCATATAAAGCGCCGTATAGGGTTTCATCGTCAATTCCAGTATGTTGTTTTTGGGCGTCAAATTTGCGCCGCAACTTGTTTCATCGCCGCCGTAAATTACCCAATTACTGCTCAGCAGCACCTGGACAGTTTGCGAATTCCGTACCTTTAATTGGTATATCTGTTCACAGTTGGAAAAATTAAAGACAGCGATGATTCGTTCACTGCTTCCTATGCGTTCAAAGGCGTAGATACACCGCTCCTCCTGATGGCAGTCCAGCCACCGAAAGCCATCGGGATCGTAATCTTTTTCAGACAGAGCAAGATGTTGCAGATAAATATGGTTCAAGTCCATCATGAAGCGATGGAACTCCCGATGTACAGGAAAATCCAACAAGTTCCAGTCCTGCTGCCGCTTTTCATCCCACTCTCGCAGTTGCCCAATCTCATTCCCCATAAAATTCAGCTTTTTCCCCGGATGGGCATACATATACATATAGAGAATTCTGGCTTGAGGGAATTTCTTCTCATATTGACCGTTCATTTTTTGCAGGATTGTAGCTTTTCCGTGAACGACTTCATCATGGGACAGCGGCAGAAGAAAATGGTCATGATAGTAATACATCATGGAAAAGGTCAGCTTATGATAGTTCATGCCGCGATATGCGGGAGCCGTGCGGCAGTAATCCAAGGTGTCGTTCATCCAGCCCATGTCCCACTTATAGTCAAATCCAAGGCCGTTTTCAGACACAGACTTTGTAACGTTGGGATAGGATGTGGAGTCCTCCGCTATCAGAATTGCGGTTGGATGCAGTGTCTTCAACCCCCGATTCATATATTGCAGGAATTTTACTGCGTCCAGATTGACACCCCGTCCAGGGTCTCCCTGCCAATAAATCATGCGGCTGATTGCGTCCATGCGCAGGCCATCTACATGAAATTCCGCCAGCCAGTAATTCGCGGCAGATTGCAGAAAGCTGCGAACCTCACCACGAGAGTGCATGAAGTTTAGGCTTCCCCATTCACTGACACCCACTGCCGCATGGGGGTACTCATACAAAGCTGTGCCGTCAAATTGAGCTAAAGCATAGCCGTCTACCGCAAAATGTACCGGAACAAAATCCATGATGACACCTATGCCATTCTGATGGCAGGCGTCTACAAAGGCCTTTAGCTGATCTGCTGTTCCATAACGGGAGGTCGGGCTGAAAAAGCCCGTGCTTTGATAGCCCCAGGATTCATCGCAGGGATGCTCGTTCAGCGGCATAATTTCCAGATAGTTATATCCGTTTTGCTTGAGATACGGAATCAAAATATCCGCCATTTCCTCATAAGTATACCAATCATCCGCTCTCTCCGATGGCTTTCGGAATGATCCGAAATGGAGTTCATAGATATTAAGTGGCCTGTTTTTGCAGTCAGAGCGGGAAAGCATCCAGGCTGAGTCATGGAACTGGTAGGAGTTCATATCCCGAACGATGGATGCGGAATTGGGCCTCAACTCCATTCCAAAACCATACGGATCACAGTGGTCAACGCAGCTACCGCTTTTTTCATAAATCCGGTATTTGTACATGCTTCCCGGTTTGACACTGTCCACATAACGCTCCCAGAAGTTTCCATCATAGACCCGATTCATATCGTATTCCCGCCATTGGCTGCATTCTCCAATCAGCGAAACCTTCTGCGCTCCCGGAGCAAAGGTGCGGAATACTACGCCGGCGTCCGTTATATGAGCGCCGAGATATTGATAGGCATCAAAAATTTTACCAGTATAAAATCCATGAAAATCCATGTTCTGCTCCTATCACAACAGCTGCTCGCTTTTCCATTATTTGTTTTCTAATCCTCAAGAAACATCACACCAATCGTGTTGGGTCCGCAATGGCATGCTACTGTGCAGCCCGCGAAGGTCTCTTGAATATCAGTGAATCTTTTATCTTCGGTCAGGACCTGCCTCGCAGCGTCCACAGCTTCCCGCTTAGCAGATGGATATACAATATAGACACGTCCATCAGAAATATTTCCGGGTACCGAAATGCGGTCTTTGGTATATTGATACATGACTTTTTCCAGAGAACCCCGATACTTTTTTCCTACGCGCATGATTCCACCGCTGACTTCGATGCACGGTTTCAGATGCATCAAATCTGCCCCCAGTGCCGCAACGGAAGAACAACGGCCGCCCTTTCGCATATAGTCCAACCGGTCAAGAATAAAGCTGGCATTGACACGGCTTGCGGCACTCTCCAAGCGCATACATATCTTTTCGGGTGAGACGCCCTGTTCTGCCATTTTGGCCGCTTCCATTACAATAATCCCCTGACCACTGGATAGATTCTTTGAATCCACTATGTACACATTGGAAAATTCACTGGCAGCAATCACTGCATTTTGATAGCAGCTTGAAAAACCGGAGCCAATTGTAATCATGATAACCGCTTCATATTGCAGGCTGAGTTCCTCGAAATATTCTGACAGCTCCATAGGATTTGGCGCAGCTGTTGTGCAGATATCTCCTCCTTTTTCCACATAAGAAAAGATATCCTCCGGCGTGATTTCGAGGCCATCCAAAAAGGAGTCTTCTCCTTTGTTTATGTGCAGGGGGATCACCGAAATATGATGTGCATGAATGAGTTCCCGGGGCAAATCGCAGGTTGAATCCGTCACAATTTTAATACTCATATTGTCCTCCTAAGACTTCCTTTTTACGAATCAGAGCCCAAATAATTGCCTGCCCCAAAGGACAAAACTATTTAAGCAAACAAGAATCGATAAATTGCCAGAGTTGTGGGGTCCTGAATGGCTGTTTCCACCAATACTGATTTATACTTTGTAACAGCCTCCGCCAATGAATTCTCGCATCAGGGAGGTTTTTGGCACGTCGTCTGCTGGAATGGGTAAAAAATAGTTTAAGAATTTCAGCAAGCGCTTTGCCTCGATGTATTCCTCACAATCTTTTGGAACGCCAAAAAGCAGCGGTTCCACAAAGGGTTTCAAAAGGGCGATTTCATAAATCAGTGCCGAGTTGAAAATCATGTCCGCACTGTCTTGAAACGGGAAAATATTGTTTTCTTCTCCTCTTCTTACAGACGGCCACATCTGAATGGTAGCCCTGGCGCTGTAACCCCGGGTCCTTGCATCCCGTTCGATCCTTCGCAAAAGTCGTGCGTCTGTTGTGGGGATGTAGTTGTGGTCATCGACATTCAGCGTAGTCAGGCAGCTGATGTAGATTTTGTATTTGCTCTCTTTCGGCAGAGAATAGGAAAGCTGATCGTTCAGGCAGTGGATGCCCTCGATGACAAGAACATCCTGCGCTCCCAGGGTCAGATAGTCGCCGTTGTATTCACGGACGCCCTTTTTGAAGTTGAACTGTGGGATTTCCACCGTCTCACCCCTTAGGAGCCGTGTCATATCCGCATTGAACTGCTCAACATCCATGGCGCCCAAACTCTCAAAATCATACTGACCGTTTTGATCCAAGGGCGTCTCGGAGCGGTTTTTAAAATAATTGTCCGTTGCGATGGCATGTGGGTGCAGGCCGCACGCCAAAAGCTGGGTGGACAGGCGATGGGAAAATGTCGTCTTTCCTGAGGACGAAGGGCCGGCAATCATAACGAAGCGAACATCCTTCCGGGCTGCAATTTCACCTGCAATATCTCCGATTTTCTTTTCCATCATTGCCTCGTGCGCAAGGATCATGTGTGTAGCATTTCCCTGTGAAATGACTCCGTTCATCTCCGCAACATTAGAGATATGCAGCGCCTCAGATCTGAGGGTGGCGTCGTAAAGTTCCCGGAATACCTTCATGGAGGGATGGAACGCTCCCAGCTGACTGGGATTCTTTTGATCTGGCAGACGCAGAACAAATCCGCTCTCAAACAGCTGCAGGCCAAAGCATTTCAAATACCCCGTATCAGGAACCATGTAGCCGTAAAAATAATCTGAAAACTCATCCAGAAAATAAATATTGACATGGGAATTGATCCGAAAGCTGAGCAGCTGCGCCTTGTCGTACATTTGTGTTTTGCGAAACAGTTCTACAGCATCATCGGTATTGATGGATTCTTTCCGAATAGGTACTGCCTGTTCGGAAATCGCCCTCATGCGGCCTTCAACCTGGTTCAGCAGCTCCTGTCCCAGTGTGAAGGCCCCCTTTGCCCGGATAAACAAGGCATGGCTGATGGAATACTCGACGGAAACGCGCTCAACATTCTCCTTGCGAACCACATCATAGAAGGCTTTCAGCATCAGAAAAACCACACTGCGTTCATAAGTCTGCATCCCCGGCTTTTCTTCTACCGTAATCATTTTCAGCGTGCAATCCCTATCCAAAGCCTTGTGCAGTTCACAGAGTTTCCCGTTTCGATTGACAAGCAAAATATCATGCGCATATCCTTCCTGAAAATCAGCAGCTATCGCCTGATACAGAGTTCCTTTTGGATAAATATATTCAACGCCATCCACGTTCACTTTCATCATTCTCGTATTTTCCATAGAACAGCCTCCTCTAATTCTCCGCACAGGTTCGAGATACAGCAAATTCTTTCACAACGTCACGTCTCCACCCAGTATGAAAAATGCGGCTTTTAAACAAGCCGCATTTTCAGTGCATCCATCGCGGTTTCATTTACCTGCTCCCAGGGGAATCCGTTTCTCCCGAAATGGCCATAATTTGTGGTCTCAGCAAAAATGGGACTGTCCAGTTTTAAATATTGGATGATGGCTCCGGGGCGCAGGTCAAAGCAATTGCGGACCCAGTCGCACAGTACATCATCCGGCAGCCGGCCTGTCCCAAAGGTTTCCACAGAAACGGACACTGGCTCAGAGACACCGATGGCATAGCCCAGCTGCAGTTCCAACTGCTTGGCAGCACCCGCCGCCACCGCGGTTTTCGCGACGTGGCGGGCCATATATGCGGCGCTCCGGTCAACCTTCGTGGCATCTTTGCCGGAGAACGCTCCGCCGCCGTGATGGCCGATGCCGCCATAAGTATCGCAGATGATCTTTCTTCCGGTCAGACCGGTGTCCGCGGCGGGTCCTCCCAGCACAAAGCGCCCCGTGGGATTGATATAGTATTTCGTGTTTTCGTCCAGTAGCTTGGCATCAATGACGGGGAACACAACCCGCTCCAAAATATCCTTGCGTAGCACCTTCATATCAATATCCGGATCGTGTTGGGCAGAGACTACCACAGTGTCTACCCGTATTGGCGCACCATCCACATACTCCACTGTGACCTGTGCCTTTCCATCCGGACGCAGGTAGGGCAATAGGCCAGACTTTCGGACTTCCGTCAAGCGGCAGGTCAGGGCGTGGGCCAAGGTGATAGACAGCGGCATCAATTCGGTGGTCTCATCGCAGGCGTAGCCGAACATCATACCCTGATCGCCGGCACCCACATCCTTGGAGCCGTCGGCGGCCGCATCCACACCCATTGCGATGTCAGGAGACTGCTCATGGATGGAGCAAGTAATATTGACACTTTTTGCGTCAAACCCATATTCGGGCCTTGTATAGCCGATTTTTGCAATACAGCGGCGGGCAATCTTCTCAAAATTTGGGGATGCCTTGCTGGTGATCTCGCCCATGATGTGCATGGCTCCCGGTTCCGCTGTGACCTCTACTGCACTCCGGGATTTGGGATCTTCGTTCAGCAACGCATCGAGAATACTGTCCGCAACAAAATCACAGATTTTGTCAGGATGGCCTTCAGTGACCGATTCGGAAGTCAAGAATTTTCTCATAGCTCACATCTCCTGTTGTATTTTTTCTCTAACAGAGAGTTCTCACTTTCTATTGCGATGGATCAGGTTTTCTGAGAATCGTTCAGTACACGCCTTTGTGCGCGCAGGAATACGAGGATGCTGAGGATAAATGGGAAAAAGAATGTTGCGACGCGGAATAGAATCAGAGCGGAGGATGCCTGGGCATATTCCATATAGTGGGAAAATATCAGCACGAAGGCAAACTCCACTGGCCCCACGCCCGCCACATTGGGCAGGGCGTTGGAGATCAGATGCATCAGTGCGGTCAGCAGCTGTACGTGCCAGAAGGAGGGACCAGATATTCCCAATATCTCCATACAGAGAAACGGTATGGTGTAAAGGCAAAATAGCTTTAGACCATTGAATAACAGCACTTTGAGAAGGCACCAGTGGTCATGAAGCAATTTGGGGGATTCCGTATGAAGCGAAGATAGATTGTCTTTCCACAGACGCTTGCGGCCTTCCCATTTTTCCGTATTCGGCAAATGATCAATCACCCAGGATGCAAACCACTGCACCTTTTCCCAGGCGCACAGCAGAACCAGTGCCGCTATAATCAGAGCGCAGATTCCATATCCCAACGGTATGTAGCGGGAAAAGCCGCGGCCAGTTTCGCTGAGCCAGCGGCCCTGAAATAACAGCATAACGGTGGTGTAGATTAAAACAGAACTCTTATGAAATATGTACTCCAGCATCATGGTACCAATGCCACAGCCTGTCATCATACCGCAGTGATGCAGGTAATAGCTTTGCATGGGAACAGAGCCGACGGAAAGCGTAGATACGTTTCCGAAAACGCCAAGGAAGGTCACCTCTACCGCTTGCCGATATGAAAATGTTGGGAGTCGACGGCGAATCATCGCAAAGCAGACTGCTGATTCAAGCATTTGATAAGCAAGACCCATGCCCAGCAGGAGCAACAGTTCTCTGATGCTGACGGCCTGGATATTCCGCAAAATCTCCTGATAATGATCCCGAAACACCCAAATTACCAGCAGGAATAAAAGCAAAAGTGTAGCGGCACTGATTGCTACTGTTTTCCATTGTTTCTTATCCATAGGAGACCTCTAAAAGATAAAATGTTTCGCTAAACAGCGGAAATAGAAGAATCAGAAACTCACTGAACTTTGCTTGTTCCTTCATGACGCTGGGGAAATGTAGTAACATCTGAATGGACTCGACTATGGGCTTTCACTGTTCTATGTGTAGCCGATAAGAGGTAACTATAAGACCAGCAGCATTACGGATGTGTTTGCGCAGCAATGCCCGACCAAGCCTGCTTCAATTGTACTTAGAAACACCCGCACATCATATGGACAAAAGCAGCCCCTGTGCCTGTTTTTTAGGCACAGGGGCTGCTTTTGTCTGATTCTATGTTCTTAAGAAAAGCCAAAGTTTTATTTCTTTTCACATCGGGTAATCATCGCGTCCAAATCGCCGCGCTTCAATTCGCAAATCCGATGGAACCGCGATTGAATACCTTCCTGCATCCCTGTTTCCAGCCAGCCGACGACAAAGCCAAAACACATGCATTTCAAATAATCAATCATCAGCTTTCGGTCCGGCTCCGCCACGGTCCGTCCGGCCAGAATTCCATCTACATAAGTCGTAACTGCGTGCTCACATACCCGCCATTGGTACTGTTCATAGATATCCCGGTTGATGGAGTGATAAATGTGCAGTACCGCTTTCCGGTTTTCCAATGCAAACCTTATGGCGGCATTGAGACAGTCCTCGACGGACTCAATAGAGGGATGTTCCTGAATCACCCGATTCGCATCCTCGTTAATAATCGTTTCTACCAATTGGGGAATATCCTGAAAATAATAATAAAAGGTGTTACGGTTAACACCACAGGCATCCACGATATCCCGGACAGTGATTTGGCTTAGAGGCCTCTCATTCAACAGCTTAATAAACGAATCCCGAATCGCTTTTTTTGCAAAACCGGCCACGGTTCACGCCTCCCTCATTTGATTTCCGCTATATCAACATATGACTTGGAAATGCAGTGAGAACAATGCCAGCACTCTGATTCATGCGTCTTTCAAGAGCCGGGAAGTCGCGCCATCCACCAGAAACTCCGCGGTGACAAGCAGTTCTTCCTTGGGAAGGTCCATGTTCTTTTGGAACCACTCACGAATCAGGCCAATGAGACCATAGGTGATGAATCTCAGTAAATAGGACAGCTGCTGGTCATCCATAGGCTGGAACCAGGCCCGAATGACCTCCGTGCCGTTACGGTGAATCAGCTGCTGCAAATGCTCGGCAAACTGGCTAACCTCGTTGTTTTCAAACAGGATAGTGCAGACCTCCCGATGCTCCACCACAAAGTCCAGGATTGGCTCGAACACGGGGCGCAGGGTGCCGTCCGCCACCGTTTCCTGGATATGGGCGTCCACCAGCACCTGGGCCTCTGCCAGCAGGTCTTCCTCCATACTTTGCAGCAGTTGAGTAGTATCCGTGTAATGGAGGTAAAACGTGGTGCGGTTCATATCGGCGTTGTCCGTCACATCCCGGACGGAAATCTCTGAAAAATGTTTTTGCTCCATCAGCTCCAGCAGACTTTCCTTCAACAGTCTGCGGGTGCGTCTGGCACGGCGATCCTCGGGATTCTTCAGCATGACAGAGTCCTTTCTTTCGGGAAAATTTAGGCATTTGCCCGGATTTGCCTATTGCCCCAAGCTTCTTGCTTTCATTATAATCAACTTGATTTGATAAGTCAACAAAAATATGTTAAGCAACATCAGTCGATTAAATGGAGGAATTCGTATGCGCCAACATACACATCTGATGGGAAAGCGTCTGCTGTCGTCGGCACTGGCCATTCTGCTGGCGGCAGCCTGCATTGTTCCGGCTGCCGCCGCGGAGCCGATTGGCGACGGCGTGACGCCAACTTATGACGAAGCTTACTATGCCACGCTGGATTACTATGGAAATCTGCTGGACGGCAGCGTGGTGAAAAGCTATACCCTCAACGGCGCCACATCCCTGACGGACTACGGTACTTACGACGAAGTAGTAAATCTAACCGATGGCACGACACCTGCGGTGGCCGGCAATGCCACCACCTTTTCGTTCAGTGGGAAAGATGCTCCGTCCCATTTCTATTTCGAAGGCAAGACGGCGGCACCCTTTGAGGCCTTGCCCTGGACGCTGTCGGTCTCCTACACCCTCAACGGCGTTGCCGCCCGGGCCGAGGACCTCGCCGGCAAGACCGGCGTGGTGGAGATCACCCTGGACGCCATCCCCAACGAGGCTGCCAGTGAGTATGCTCGAAACAACTACACACTGGAAGCCATGGCCGTGTTCAACCAGGACAACATCCTGTCCCTGGAGGCCCCCGGCGCCCAGGTGCAGCTGATTGGCAATCTGCGGGCTGTGCTGTTTATTGCCCTGCCGGGAGAAGAGCAGCACTTCGTCATCCGGGTGGGCTGTGAGGATTTTTCCTTTGATGGCTTGACCATTCTGATGGTCCCCGCCACCCTGGGCCAGCTGGAGGAAATCGCCAAGCTGAGTCAGCGGAAAGATGACTTAGAGGAGGACTACAACAAGCTCTCCGGCAGTCTGGATACTTTGCTGAATTCCTTTGCAGACCTGGGCAGCAGCCTGCGGGACACCGCCGACGGCCTGGATCAGCTGAATCATGCCCGGGACACCATTTCCAACGGCAAAGACCAGATTTACGCCGACGGAGATAAGGTTCTGAATGATCTGGAATCACTTAATAACTCTCTAAATACCATTCCAGGCCATCTGGACGATGCCGATGACTCCATCACCGAGGTCACGGACTCCCTGTCCGAGGTCACGGACACCGCCGTCAGCCTCCGGGAAAACCTGGACGATGTGGATGACTGCCTGAAGGATCTGCAGCGGGACATCAAAAACATCCGCTCCGGCAGCGGTGATATGCAGAGTCACCTGAACCAGTTGGGTGCCGATCTGAAAAAGCTGCAAACCAGTTTGCAGGAGCTGAAAGAAACACTTCAGCTTCTGGACATCCGCATCAACGGTGGACTGATTTCCGAACTGCCCAGCAATGTACAGGAAAAGATCAAAGTTCAGGGACAGCAGTTGGATGCCGTGCTGACACAAGTACAGGGATTGGAAACCGTTTGGGCCGGTGTGGCGAGGGACAGCGAAGGGCAGCCTACGGAAACCATCGGATACCAGCAATACCAAATTGCCGCCCTGATTGCCAGCGGAAAGGCATCGTCAGCCGCAGATGCCGTTGGCCTGCTTCAGCAGGTGCAGGCCGTTGATACAGGTATTGCTTCCGTCAAGGCTTCCAATCCAGCGTTGACCGACGAGCAGGCATTGGCATATCTGGTAGCGCAAGGGCAACTGACCAATGAGCAGGCGGCCCAGTATGCCGCCGCCAAGCCGCAGCTAATTGTGATGGAGCAGGTCTATATCGCCGTCTGCGGCGGCACTGACCAGCCCATGACCAAGGCGGATTTCTTTACCGCCATGCTGATGCTCAGCGATATCAACGCCCTGCCTGCCGATCAGAAAACCCCGGAAAACATCGGCAAAATTCTGGCCAACGAAGCTGCTTATGCCAAAACCGGCAAAATGCTCTCCGAGCTCAATGGAGACCACGACCTCTCAAGAGTCATCGGCCTGCTGGAAAATCTCAGCGATCTGCTGACCGACATGGGAAGCGGCGGTCTCACCGGCGATCTCAGCAGCCTGGTGGGCAAGACCGACACCGCCCTAGGCCATCTGAATGACGCCGCCGATGTGGGCCGGGATATCCTGGACCGGGTGGACACTCTTCTCAGTGACATCAAAGAACTGGATGACACCATCAACGACCAGGTCCCCGGCCTCCGCGGCACTCTGCAGGATACAAAAACCCTCGTTACCGACATGGTGACCACCATCGACGACACCCACGGTTTCCTGACCTCCTTCCGCTCCCTGGCCAAGACCTCCGGCACCCAGCTGGATGAGGGAACGAAAAAGAGTCTGGAAAACCTGGCGGCAACCCTGCGGAAAACTGCACGCAGTACAGACGCCGTTGGCGATGTGAAGACGGCCAAGGACGCCATCAATGGGATTATTGAAGATACATGGAACGAGTATACCGGTGATATCAACAATTTGCTGCTAATGGACGCGACCGCTGAGGCAGTGTCCCTGACCTCGGATGAGAACGCTGCCCCTACCAGTATTCAGGTCCTGATCCGCACCCAAGAAATTAAGAAATCTGACGCTCCCGCCGAGAGCGCTGATCAAATCCAAGCGGCGCCCTCCACTTTCTGGGGGCGGGTAGGACAGATGTTCCGAGATTTCTGGAACGCTTTGGCCGGTATCTTCCGGTAAACAGTTAAGAGGTGTGTTCCATGATAAAAAAAATTGCCCACGCTCTGACCCGTAAGCCAAAGCTAGTGGCATTGATTGCTGTCTTGCTGTTGATTCCCTCTGCGCTGGGCTATATCGGCACCAGGGTAAACTATGATATTTTGTCTTATCTGCCGGAAGATCTGGATTCTGTTCAGGGTGAGCGTCTTTTGGAGGAACCTTTCCACATGGCGGCCACCAGTATGCTCATCGTGGAGGGCATGCCCGCCGCCTATACCAACGACCTCATCAACGAGATCAAGGAGGTTCCCGGCGTCTCCAGCGCCATCTGGCTCAGCAACGCCGTTGGCATCCAGATTCCCACGGATTTCATCCCCGCTGCCCTGCGGGATATGTTCTTCGCCGGTGATTCCACCATGATGATCATCCAGTATGAGAAGTCCGGTGCGGCGGAGGAGACCATGCAGGCGATTGATGACGTGCGGTCGCTGTGCAATGAAAAATGCTTCCTGGCCGGTTTCTCCGTGGTCATCAAAGACACCAAGGATCTGGTGGATCAGGAGCTGCCTATCTACGTGGGCCTGGCCGTACTGCTGTCCCTCGTCGCCATGTCTCTGACCATGGAATCCATGGTACTACCCTTTGTGTTCCTGCTCAGCATCGGCATGGCCATCGTCTACAACTTTGGTACCAACATCTTCCTGGGGGAGATCTCCTACATCACGCAGGCCATCGCGGCGGTTTTACAGTTGGGCGTCACCATGGACTACTCCATCTTCCTTTACCACCGCTACCGGGAGGAACGGCTGCTTCATGAGGATCCCCGGGACGCCATGGCGGAGGCCATTGTGGCTGCCTTTACTTCCTTGTCCGGCTCCAGCCTGACCACCATCGCCGGTTTCCTGGCGCTGTGCTTCATGCAGCTGACCCTGGGCCGGGACATCGGCCTGGTCATGGCCAAGGGCGTGGTGCTGGGCGTGGCCACAGTGGTACTGGTGCTGCCCGCACTGCTGCTGATTTTTGACGAAAAAATCGAAAAGCACAAGCACCGGACGCTGATCCCCAATTTTGAAAAGATGAATCGCTTTATCATCCGCCACCGGCGGGTGTTTGTGGCCGTCTTTCTGCTGCTGTTCCTGCCAGCGGTATACGCCCAGAGCCACACCGCCGTCTACTACAAGCTGGATGAGGCGCTGCCCCAGGACATGGACTCCATCGTCGCCAACAACAAACTGAAAAATGACTACGACATGGCGGCTTCCCACTTTGTGCTGCTGCGGGACGATCTCTCCTCCACGGAGATGAATCAACTGGAGACCTCCGTAAAGGATGTGGAAGGCATTACCTCTGTCCTCTCTTATCACGCCATGCTGGGCAGCGGCATTCCTGATTTTTTCATTCCTGAGGCCCTGCGTGATATGCTGAAACAAGGCGGCTGGCAGATGATGATGGTCAACTCCGAATATCCGGCTGCCTCTGACCAGGTATCCGTCCAGTTGAAAGAACTGGAGCGCATCATAAAGAGCTATGACCCCGAAGCGCTCATCACCGGTGAGGCGGTACTGACCGACGATCTGATCGACACCTCCGCTGTGGATTTCAAGGTGACCAACTACATCTCTCTTGCCGCCATCTTCTTGATCATCATGGTGGTGTTCCGATCTCTCTCCATGCCCCTCGTGCTGGTAGCGGCCATTGAACTGTCCATTTTTATCAACCAGGGCATTCCTTACTTTACCGGCACGGTCATCCCCTTCGTGTCCCCCACCATCATCGGCTGCGTCCAGCTGGGCGCCACGGTGGATTACGCGATTCTGATGGCTACCCGCTTCCGGGAGGAGCTGCGGGCTGGAAAGAGCCGGGAGGATTCTATCCGCATCGCGGCCACTTCCTCGGATGCCTCCATCATCACCAGTTCTCTGGTGCTGTTCTGCGCCACCCTGGGTGTAGGGACGATCTCCGAGATTGAGATCATCAGTTCCATCTGCATGATGCTGGCCCGCGGCGCCCTGATCTCAGCTGTCATCAGCATGTTTATCATGCCCCCAGTGCTGTGCGTCTGCGAGCCCATCTTCAACAAGACCAGCCTCCACTGGCGTCTTCCAGTCAAACAGGTAAAGGAGCCTATGGTGTCTGGGAAATAACGGTTTATTCTTTCCGACTCGGCGGTTACTTGCGCTATATCAACGAGAAATCTCGCGGAGAAATTTATTTAAAACGGTGATGTTTATGGGACACAGGGTCATCTGTATCGGCAGGCAATTTGGCAGCGGCGGACATGAAATTGCGGTCCGGACAGCGGAGCGGCTGGGGATTAAGGTCTATGAACGGGAACTTCTCCACCTGGCCTGCAAATATGGGGAGCTTTCCGCTAATCTCATGGAAAGTTCCGACGAAAGGGCCACTAATCCGTTCCTGTATCAGGGCGTTTATGAGGGAAATTACCATGTGATTCGGGGGCTACCTACTTCTGAGGTCCTGTTTGCCCTGCAAAGCCATGAGATCAAGCGCATTGCCAAAGAGGAAGACTGCTGTTGCTTTGCAAACAAGCTGCGAAAATTTTTCAAACAATCTGCAAAAAGAAACGGCGCTTAAAAGGGTTTTAAGAAACCTCTTAAGCGCCATTCCTTTTGCTCAGATTTAGGGTCGGTTTTTCCTGCGGTTTCCGTGTTCCTCCAGAATCAGGTCTTTGCCAGTCCTGCGCTGCTGGTTCGGTATGTATTCCAGCAGGTCAGAAATGCTGCAGTCCAAGACCTCGCAAATCCTGTCCAGCTGATCGAAAGACACCCGCTCCGCCATCTCATTGTAAAGGTCACCGATGGTGGACGGGCGGATTCCGGTCAGCCGGGCAAGTTTTGCGCGTGTCCATCTGCGCTCTCCGAGGATTCGAGATAGGTGATTTTTTATCATCTCACTGCCCCTTTAGGGATATACTACCAAAAATAGGGGGCATATTGGGTCGATTTGTGAGTGAATAACTCGGAGCGTGACGAACTAACGAACTTCGTTAGAAATTGCGGATAATCAGCTCCGCATACTGCGTCTGATTGTTTCCATTCCCGGCCAGCGTGGAGGTGCGCGTGATCTCCTCGATGCGGTAGTCCGCATACAGCTCACGCACCAGCGGGTGGTCGTTGTAGGAGAGGATGAAACGGCCTTTTATATGGCTTAAAACCTCTCTTAAGCGTTGGTGATCCTGGGCACAGAAGGGGCTGTCGTAATACTTCTCGGTGTTCACATAGGGCGGGTCGAGGTAAAACAGGGCTGTGGGCCTGTCGTAGACCTTGATAAGGTCTGCAAAGTCCTTGTTCTCAATGTTCACGCCCCGGAGCCGTTCCTGTACCTTGGTCATATACTCCACAGCGTTGTCGATCTGCTTGGAGCTGGTGGCATAGGTGCGGTTATCACATCCGAAGCTGATCTTGACTGCATAGAAGAAGCGGGCGGCGCGCTGGATGTCCGTCAGGCCGCGCGCCTGGTACTGCGTCAGGCAGTCAAAGAACTGTTCCCGCGAGGTCAGCATCCATTCCAGCTCACGCTGCAGCTCCCCGCAGTGGTACTTCACGCAACGAAAAAGGTTGACCAGGTTGCCGTTGATGTCGTTGTACACCTCCAGCTGGTTTGCCTTCTTTTCCTTGGCGAAAAGCACCCAGGCCGCACCGCCGAACACCTCAATATAGCGCCCCACCGCATCATCGGGAAACCTCTCTAAAATGGCTCTACGCAGGGCGCGCTTGCCGCCGATCCATCCGATGAAACTTTCCATAGCACTTCATCCTTTCAAATAATGAAGGGGCATTATCCTCGGATGAGCTATGGAAGCGCCCTGCAGCTACGGGAGCTGCAGGGCTTTAGATTGCAGGGCTGTTCTCACTTCCCTCGGCTTCTTGGAAGCCCTTGGCCTTGGCGCTTTCAAAGGTGATCCCGCCTGCAGAGTGGTCTGATTTTGCCATGTTGAGATAGAAACTGCACACCACTCCGTGGGCCGTCCAGGGAAGCCCCACCATGGCGGAGATCCACGGCAGGGATCCGGTGTAGCCGACTCGGATGCAATAGGCAGCCAGGGCAAGCCCGCCTATTGTTACGACCCAAAGGAGAGAGCGAATATCAGCGACCAGGCGCTTTGAAAACTCCAGCCGCCTATGCGCCCTTGCTTGGGCCAGGCGCTTCCCGCCCATCACGCCAGCCCATGATCCAGGGCGAAGCGATAGAAGAGCTGGGCGGCCTGTTCGCGGGTGAGGAAGTCCTCCCACATCATGTTCGGCTCCCCGTTGTCCAGGGTGCCGTTGCCCGCGAATAGGCCCACGGACACGGCCCACTCTCTGGCCTTCTGGCTCCAGTCGCCGCTGTCGTTGTCACGGAGCTGCTTTCGGTACTCCGCCATTGCAGTGGCGAACATTTCGTTGAACTTGGTCTGATCCATATCGTCGTCCTCCTCCGGTACAATGGAAAAATCGGGGCGGCCATAGCCGCCGATTTTGCTGTAGGTCAGGGAATAGCTCTTGTCCCGGACGCAGCCGCCGTTCTCCACGACACCTGCTGCGGAACTGGTGTTGCCCTCAATGGTGTACACCCGGCCTCCGGCCACCTTCTCCACGATGCCAGTGTGGTAGAACGACTTGCCGCCGTCCTTCGTAAAGAAGATCTGGTCGCCGGGCTGCGGGCCGCTGGTGTGGAACTGGCCCTTCTGCTTGTAGTAGTTGGCGGAGCCGGAGCAGCCAGCCCCCACTCCTTTCTTGGCCTGGCAGAGCAGCTGCAGGCCCAGCTCCAGGCCGAAGGTCTGGATGAAGCACCAGTCCGTGAAGATGTCGCACCAGGCATAGCCGTTCTTCTTGCCGTTGTAGACCACGCCCAGGGCATCCAGGTCGCGTGCATACTTGTTCCAGTTCCCGTCCCCGGCGTTGGCCGTCTTATCATCGAGATGGGCGTTGGTCTCCTTCTCGATGTAGCCGATCTCGGCTCGGGCCGTGGCCAGCAGTCTATCAACCGGCTTCATGGCCATCATCCTCTCCGACAATAACACCTTGCTCAATGGCAAGCAGGCCGTTGTTCGTCAGTTCATATACAGCCGCCTCGATGAGCGCATCCAGCTTGTCGGTGTCAACGGTAATGCCATGCTCCCGGAGCCAGTTCAGCACATAGGCTTTCTTTTCCTCGCCCCTGCCGGAGCCGGTGTAGATCTGCTCGGCAGCGGTGACGGCAATCTTCACCCAGGCATTGATCTCAGCCTGCTGGGAAGCCGTGGTCTTGCTCTTGATATAGGGGATGACAATGGCGGTGATGATAGCCGCCAGGAGCATGAAAACAGCTTCGATGATCGCGGTGATGTCAAACATAGTACATCCTCCTTACTTAAAATTGCTTCTTAAATGGGATTTGAAGGGATAAAAAAGCCCTCCCAAGGGAGCTGTAAAAGCCTCCTTGGGAGGATGTTTACCAGGGCATAGACCCCACCTCCTTTCGAGCGGGATGGGCAGGACAAAAGCGCCTGAAGATATAAGCTCCAGGCGTACTTCAAATAATTTGTATACTAAGCTATTACTTTCTCATAAGCATAGCGGATTGCATCCGGTCTAAGCTCTGCATAAATTAAAGTTGTTTTGGGGTCGCTATGGCCGAGTAGGTGCTGGATTATTGTAATATCCATCCCCCCATGCAGGGCGTTTGTTGCGAAGGTATGGCGCATCAGATGGGGATATATCCTCCTGGTTTCTCCTGCCCTCTCTCCGATCCGCTGCAATGCTTTCTCAACAGCCCTTGGAGACATAGCAGCATAAGGCTTTCTGGTGCTTGCAAAGAGTGCTTCGCCACCCTTCCGACAGGATAGGTATTCGCGGAGCATTAGTTTTGCTCGAACAGAAAAATACACGGTCCGCTCTTTATGCCCTTTGCCTAGAACTACAACGCTCCGACTCTGCCAGTCTATTTGATCGATTCGTATCCCCGTAACCTCGTTCAATCGACAACCTGAAGAAACCAGAAACTCCACAAGGGCCTTTTCCTTATAAGAACAACATCCATCCCGGAGCTGCTCCAGTTCTTCAGGGGTGAGAGGTCGACGGGCTTTCATGCGATCAATTTTGAGAGACTTTATCTTCCGCATAGGGTTTTTCTTAATAATGTCCTCCATATCTAACCAGGAAAAGAAGGAGCGCAAAGTGTTGATGTGTGTCTGGATACTGCTGTCCTTCAGCCTGCGCTCATCAGCTAAATAGCCGATGTAGGTCCGGATGTCATCTGTGGTGATCTTCGTTATATGCTTGTCCACCTGAGAATGGAACGACGTGAGCATTTCTCGATAGTTTTTCAGGGTTTTGTGGGATAGACCATCTATTTTTTTTGCCGTCAAAAACGCCGAAATCTGTTTTTTGAGATTGCTTCTCTCTCGTACTGGCTCTCTAGTGATGCAATATCCATCCAGAAGCACTTTCAGCTCATTCTCACAGCATCCCGCCATAGTTTTTAGCTGGTCAATCAGTTCCTTTTTCGCATCCATATCCGCTACCTCCTTTTTCACCCAGTATATCTGGATATGGCAGCCTTGTCGAATAAGGCGCCTGCGGGATATGGGCTGGGCGGCAATGCAATCATGAC
>NZ_JBKVXZ010000049.1:0-28432 GCF_046973065.1 Flintibacter sp.
GCACAGACTATATTTTCATTCTCAGCTGTGATGGCATTTCATGAGGCGTTGACAAGGGAATAGGGAATTTAGCGCAAAGCACTGACGCATCCATCCCATTGCCCAGCTGCCACGGCTATGCCAGAGTAGGCGGTGTCATTTCAACCGCACATCTTTTAAATTTCCAATTTGTAGGCCCCAGTGGGCCGAGGCAAGAAGGACTGCGGAACTTGTCTTAATTCCGCCGGGAGGTCACAGAAATCTTGCAGGAGGGTGTCCCTCGTAATGGGGGGCTGGGGGGCAGATGACTGTGAGCGTCCGCTCCGCGAAGGCGCTCACCGGAATCAACCCCCGGGGCATTTTTGGTTCCTTTTTGGGCAAACAAAAAGGAACCCGCCCCGCAGGGCGGAACTCTCTAAAACAAAAAATAAGCGCCGTCCAAATGGACGGCGCTTATAATGCAGTTTGTTAGATCACAAATTACTTGTGGTCAACAGAGTACATGTGCTTGATCAGCTCCAGAACCTTGTTGGAGTAGCCGATCTCGTTGTCGTACCAGGAAACGACCTTCACGAAGGTGTCGGTCAGAGCGATACCAGCCTTGGCGTCGAAGATGGAGGTGCGGGTGTCGCCCAGGAAGTCGGAGGAAACCACGTCCTCGTCGGTGTAGCCCAGAACGCCCTTCAGCTCGCCCTCGGAGGCCTCCTTCATGGCGGCGCAGATCTCCTCGTACTTGGCGGGCTTCTCCAGGTTGACGGTCAGGTCAACAACGGACACGTCCAAGGTGGGAACACGCATGGACATACCGGTCAGCTTGCCGTTCAGCTCGGGGATAACCTTGCCCACGGCCTTGGCGGCGCCGGTGGAGGAGGGGATGATGTTGCCGCAAGCAGCGCGGCCACCGCGCCAATCCTTCAGGGAAGGACCGTCAACGGTCTTCTGGGTAGCGGTAACAGAGTGAACGGTGGTCATCAGGCCGTCCTTGATGCCCCACTTGTCGTTCAGAACCTTGGCGATAGGAGCCAGGCAGTTGGTGGTGCAGGAAGCGTTGGACACGAAGTTCATGTCGGTGGTGTACTTGTCCAGGTTGACGCCGGTGACGAACATGGGGGTGTCATCCTTGGAGGGGGCGGACATGACGACCTTCTTGGCGCCAGCGTCCAGGTGGCCCTGAGCCTTCTCCTTGGTCAGGAACAGGCCGGTGGACTCCACAACGTACTCAGCACCCAGCTTGCCCCAGGGCAGATCAGCGGGGTTGCGCTCAGCAGAGACAGGGATCTCCTTGCCGTTCACCACGATGGCGTTCTCGGTGTAGCCGATCTCAGCCTCGCAGCGGCCATGCATGGTATCATACTTCAGCATGTAAGCCAGGTAGTCGGCGGGGCACAGATCGTTGATGCCTACGATCTCGATCTCGGGGTGATTCAGGCTGGCGCGGAACACCATACGGCCGATACGGCCAAAGCCATTGATGCCAACTTTAATGCTCATGTTGAATTTCTCCTTTTCTATCCTAAATTGACCCCCCATGGGGTTATTCCTGTGGTCAGGGTTATTATATCCCGATTTAACCCGTTTTGGTAGTGTCTTTTTTCATATATTTTAGAGAATTTTTCCGGTAAAATTAGCAATAGAGCAGGGATAAGCGCTGGCTTATCCCTTTTTTCTTGGCCTAAGAAGGCTTTAGTCCCGGCCTGTGCTCCTTAAGGCCGCTCCAGAGCGCCACGCCGCCGCCGTTTTGGCCTCCGATTTTTCCCATTTTGCGCCAATTTTCCTCTTCTTTCCCTTGTTGTCTCATCCACTTTTTGATATACTGATTTTTACAATCAAGAAGTGGTTGATTTCCGTATATCCTTTAAGAGAGAAAGCCCGGCCCAGCGCCGGTTTCTGTTCTGCCGCAGTTTGATTCTACGGCCAGGAGGTTATTATGTCCCAGTCCAATTCCACTGCCCTGGAGCGGCTGCCTGAGGGGGCTATCCAGCTCTGCCAGGGCCGCATCCATGCGTTTAACCGGGCCGCCGGAGCCCAGTTCCCTGAGCTGGCCGTGGGAGACCAGCCCCCCGCCTTTTTGGCTCCCGCCCTGGGAGACCAGACCGCGGGTGTCTTTCTCCACCAGGGGGTGGAGTATGTCTTCAGCCGCACCCCCCAGGACTGCTGCCAGCTGCTGCTGGTCCACCCCTCCTCCCAGTCCGCCCTGACCGACCGCCAGCTGGACGGCTTTGTGCGTCAGATGCGCACCTTTATGCAGGAGATGCTCCTGCCGGTCCAGCTGCTCTCCGACGATCTCTCCCGGGCAGGAGGCGATCCATCAGGCCAGGATGCCGCCTTCCAGAAAACCTTCTGCCGGATGCACCGGCTGCTGTCCAACCTGGACTATCTGCGTTCCCTGGGCTCGTCCCAGGCCTTCTTCCAGCCCATCACCATGGACCTGGTGGGGCTGTGCGGCCGTCTCAGCGATGAGGCCGCCTCCCTGCTGGAGGGCGCCGGGGTGACCCTCACCTTCCGCTGCAACAGCAGTTCCCTGCTGATTCCCGGCGACCCGGATCTGCTGTCCAAGCTGATTCTCACCCTGCTGTCCAACGCGGCCAAGGCCGCTCCCCAGGGCTCGGTCTTCCTCACCCTGCTGTCCAACGCGGCCAAGGCCGCTCCCCAGGGCTCGGTCTTCCTCACCCTGGCCCAGCGCCGGGACCGGGCCATCCTCTCGGTCACCGACAGCGGCCAGGATTTTGCCCAGGAGGATCTGGACACCCTCTTCCCCTCTCCCCTGCCCGACGACCGCATTCCCGATCCCCAGGAGGGGGCAGGCATGGGGCTGGCTATCGCCCGGCACATCGTGGCCCTCCACAAGGGCACCATGCTGTTGGAGCGCCGGGAGAGCGGCTCACTGCTGTCGGTGGTCTCTCTGCCCACCGGACCGCTGGACACTCGGCTGCAGGTCCAGTCCCCCCGCATCGAGGACACCGGCGGGCTCTCCCCTGTGTTGGTGGAGCTGTCCGACGTGCTTCCCCAGTCCATGTTCCGCACGGAAGATTACGATTAAAAAAACGCGCCTTTCCCAATGGAAAGGCGCGGTTTTTTGATTTTATCGGTGGTAGAGCTTGTTGCTCTGATACTGGGGCTCGCAGGTGAGCTGGAGACCCAGCTTCTTATAGGTCATCTCGTCGGGGGGAGAGAGCATAACGGAGCAGTGGGCCTGGCAGCCCTTCAGCTGAGCCAGCGACCGCAGGGCCTGGGCGGCCTTGGGGTCGGCGTTGGCGGAAGAGGCCAGGGCGATGAGCACCTCGTCGGAGTGGAGCCGGGGATTGTTGGAGCCCAGGAACTTCACCTTGACGGTCTGGATGGGCTCGATGGCGCTCTGGGCGATCAGGTGTACCCCGTGGCCGCCCACGCCGGAGAGAGCCTTCAGCGCGTTGAGCAGGGCGGCGGCGGAGCAGCCCATCAGCTCGGAGGTCTTGCCGGTGACCATCTGGCCGTCAGGCAGCTCGATAGCCATGGCAGGCTCGCCGGTTTCCTCGGCCAGCTGATTGGCCTGAGCCACCACACTGCGCTCCGCGGTGGTCACTCCCGCCTGCTGCATCAGCAGCTCCAGCTTGTACACCGCGTGGTCCACGTCCTTGCCCTGGCGGCGCTCACACAGGGCGTCGTAGTAGCGGCGCACGATCTCCTGCCGGGCCGCATCCTGGCAGGCCTCGTCATCATAGATGCAGTTGCCCGCCATATTTACGCCCATGTCGGTGGGAGACTTGTAGGGGCAGGTGCCGGTGATCTTCTCAAACATGGCCGACAGGACGGGGAATACCTCCACGTCCCGGTTGTAGTTGACGGTGGTCTCCCCGTAGGCCTGGAGATGGAAGGGGTCGATCATGTTCACGTCGTCCAGGTCGGCGGTGGCCGCCTCGTAGGCCAGGTTCACCGGGTGCTTGAGGGGCAGGTTCCAGATGGGGAAGGTCTCAAACTTGGCATAGCCGGCAGTGACACCCCGCTTGTGCTCGTGGTAGAGCTGGCTCAAACAGGTGGCCATCTTGCCGCTGCCGGGGCCGGGAGCGGTGATCACCACCAGGGGGCGGGTGGTCTCCACATAGTCGTTCTTGCCAAAGCCATCGTCGGAGACGATCTGGGCAATGTTGTGGGGATAGCCGGCGATAGGATAGTGGCGGTACACCCGCACCCCCAGGCTCTCCAGCCGCTTCTGGAACAGGTCGGCGGCCTGCTGGCCGGCGTACTGGGTCACAACCACGCTGCCCACGTACAGATCCATGCCCCGGAAGGCATCAATGAGACGCAGCACGTCGCTGTCGTAGGTGATGCCCAGGTCGCCCCGGACCTTGTTCTTTTCAATGTCGGCGGCGTTAATGACCAGAATGATCTCCGCCTTATCCTTCATCTGGGCCAGCATGCGGATCTTGCTGTCCGGCTCAAAGCCAGGCAGCACCCGGCTGGCGTGAAAGTCGTCAAACAGCTTGCCGCCAAACTCCAGGTACAGCTTGCCCCCGAACTGGGCAATGCGCTCCTGGATGTGCTGGGACTGCATGGTAAGATATTTTTGGTTGTCAAAGCCCTGTCTGGTCATACCGTCACCTCGTCATAGTTTACCCCCGGCGGGCAAGGTGGCCTTTCGGCGCGGACAGATCTTAAGTCTGCTTGTTCCACCGAGGGTTGATTGCAAATGATTTCAAAAATATTCAGCCTTTATTTTATGCTTTTCGGCATGGCCGCGTCAAGTGGTTTGCCCGAAAGAGTTGACCAGACCGAGGGGTAAGTTTTTGTGAAAAAAGCGGGTAGTATTCCCGGTTATTTTATGATAAAATGTAAAAACTATCCCCTTTTTTACGAAAGCTTTACGTTACCCCCGGGGCGTCCCGGGGGCTTTTTCCGGGAAATTTGCCCTTGGAGGTGCCCTTATGCTTTCTGAACAATTGCTGCATACCCTGCTGATCGTCTGCCCCCTGGTCTTTTTGGGCGGACTGGTGGATGCGGTGGCCGGCGGCGGCGGACTGATCACCCTGCCCGCCTATCTGCTGGCCGGCCTGCCCCCCCATGCCGCCTCTGCCACCAATAAGTGCGGCAACGTGTGGGGTACCCTGCTGGCCACCTACCGCTTCCTCAAGCGGGGTGAGGTCCATCTCTCCAGCGCGGTGTGCGGCGGCGTAGGCGCTCTCATCGGCGCCTGGGCCGGAGTCAAGCTCAACATGATCATGCCGGAGCGTTACCTCTATTATCTGATGCTGATCATCGTGCCGGTGATGGCTGTTTTCCTGCTGTTCAAGCGGGAGTTTGGCACCGAGGACCACTCCCATGAGCTCTCCCCCCGGCGGCTGCTGATCCTGTCTCTGGGAATCGGGCTGGTCATGGGCTGTTACGACGGCTTCTTCGGCCCCGGCGCAGGCACCTTCCTGATGCTGGCCTTTACCGGGCTGTGCAAATTTGACCTGCTCACCGCCTCGGGCAACACGAAAGTGGCTAATTCCGCTTCCAATGTGGCCTCGCTGGTCACCTTTGCCCTGGCCGGACAGGTGGTCTGGTCCGTAGGCATCCCCGCTGCCATCTGCGGCATCGCGGGAGGCTATGTGGGTTCCGGTCTGGCGCTGAAAAATGGAGCGAAGGTCATCCGGCCCATGTTCTTTGTGGTGCTGGCCCTGCTCACCATCCGCCTCATTTACGACCTACTTTTTTCGTGAAAAAAGTAGGCAAAAAAGCTTCCTGCAAAGCTTCGCTTTGCCTCTGCGCCCGTTACGAAAAGAAACCGTGGGAATGACATGCTTCGTCGCTCCCACGGTTTTTATATTTTTCACCTGGGATATGGCCGGGACTCCTCGGTCAATCCGATGATGTAATCCACACTGGTATCAAAAAACAGCGCCAATTCCCGCAAGGCTGGAATAGGAATGTTTAGTCGCCCCAGTTCATAGTCCGAATAGGTGGTCTGATGCACCCGTAGTACCTCCGCCATCTCCCGCTGAGAGAGATCCCGGTCCTCCCGCAATGCCCGTAAATGCTCCAGCATGTGTATCACCTCACCGCTATTATGGGGTGATACCTTCCCACACATTGACTTTTAAGGGATATTCCCTTAATATGGTGTCGAGGTGAGCGATATGCAGTCTGAAAAAAAGAGCGTTTCTCTGGTGCTTCCCCTGGATGTTTATCAAAAAATCTGTATTTTGGCCCAGCAGTCCAACCGCAGCACCGCAGGGTACATCCGTCAGGTGCTGATTTGTCACCTTCGCTGTCTGGATGCCGGGGTCTCCTATCCCCCAGGACTACTTTAACTTTTTCCTCCGTCCGCGCTTCCTGCCCAGCCGCCACAGCTATTTCAGTGTAGGCGGTGTCCGTACAGCGCAGACACTTTAAATTTCCCCCGGGTAGGGCCTAAGGCCCGAGGCAAGAAGGACCAGCCACTCAAATTTTTCCCGCCGGACAGTCACCGCCAAGGAATCAGGAGGGCGTCCCCCGTAATCAGGGGGCTTGGGGGAAAGGTGACTATGAGCGCCCGCTCCGCGCAGGCGCTCATCGGAGCCGTCCCCCAACGCATCTTTGGTTACTTTCTGTGCGAGCAGAAAGTAACATCGTTTCTGGCCACCTCACCCCTTCAGCCCCAGCAGTACTTGGGACACGCTCTGAGCAAACAGCCGTGCCCCGGCCAAGGCCTCGGTGAGTGTATTTCCGTGTCCCCCTACCTCTACCAGCAAAGAGCCGGTGGACAGGTTCTGGTTATACCGGCTGTTGCGCAGCACAATGGGCCGGGCCAGGGTCACATAGTCGGAAATCAGCTCCTGTTGATATCGAATTGCCAGAGCCAGGTTGTCGATCCAGTAAGGGTGGGAAGCTCCGCCGCCGTCGGTGCCCACCACCAGCATGACCTGAGCCACTTTTTCCCCGTTTTCCTGGCTGACCAGCTTATAGATGGAGCCGTCGTTTCCCACCAAGGCATCCCGGTGGACATCCAGAATGATTTTTATGGAGGGGTACTTGGCCAGCCAGTCCTTCACCGCCGCGCCCGAGCGGTCATAGGCCCCGTTATAGGCGGGATAGTCATACAAATTGGTGTCGTGGATGACCTCAAACCCGTTTTCCCGAAAAATTTGGGCCATCTCCTCCCCCACCCGCACCATGTTGCGGGTACAGTCGGTGGTGCGATAGGAATCGCTCTCCTGGTAGGTGAGCCCGTCGCTCTGGGAGTAAGCCTCGCTGCCGTGGGTATGTAAAATCAGAATCTGAGGGCCTTCTCCCAGTGTAAAATGGACCATTCCCGCAGAAAATACCGATTCATCCAGGCTCTTGCCTGTGCGGTTATAGAGGTACACCCCATTTTGGCTGAGGTACTGCCCTCCCTCCTTTCCTACACCGGTCATCTCCAGGATTCCGTCCTGAGACACCGGCGGCTGAAGGGGCGTATCCACCTGGTCATCGTCGTCTGGAGCCTCTTCCGGTTCTGTGGAGGGCTCCGACGAATCCGACGAGCCCTGCTGCTCCTGCTGCTGGCCCTGAATTTGGCCTTCCACCTCGTCCTGTCCCGCCGAGAGCAGGGCGGACTGCCCCACCAGCAGTCGGTTCCAGCCTGTGAGACTCCCCTGCACGGTCTCTTCGGGCAGAGAGCCCAGCTGGCTCTCCAGCAGAGCAACCGCTACCGCCGGGCGGTCCGCCCAGGTGCGCAGCACCTCTGTTACCCCCGACAGGTCGGCGGTCATCGTCACCCCCCACACTGCCACCGCCGCCAGACCAAGCCCCACGCCGCGGCGCATTGCCCGCTGCCAGTGGTTTTTTCTTCCTCGGTTTGCCATGGTACCACCCCTTATCCTGCGTGTCACTTCTACTGTATGTGCGGGGTGGGGGAATTATGTTTACAAAGCATTCTGCCCTGCGGGGCGAACCCTAGAGGCGAAGCGAAGCTTCGTATAAAGCTTTTTTGCTTCCTTTTTTCACGAAAAAAGGAAGTGGGAGCGACGGAATCCGTCACTCCCACAGGAAAACTATATTACAGGCAAAGAGGCAAAGCTAAGCTTTGCAGAAAGTTCTTTGCCAAGCTTTCTTTCAAGAAAGCGGAGCTTTTTTGCTTACTTTTTTCTCCGAAAAAAGTAAGTTAGCACTTCTCGAAGATGGTAGCAACGCCCTGGCCGCCGCCGATGCACAGAGTAGCCAGACCCTTCTTGGCGTCGTCGCGCTTCTGCATCTCGTGCAGCAGGGTGACGATGATACGGGCGCCGGAAGCGCCGACGGGGTGACCCAGAGCGATGGCGCCGCCGTTGACGTTAACCTTGCTCATATCAAAGTGCAGCTCACGAGCCACAGCGATGGACTGAGCGGCAAAGGCCTCGTTGGCCTCGATCAGGTCCATATCCTCGATCTTCAGGCCGGCCTTCTCCATAGCCTGACGGGAAGCGGGCACAGGACCCACGCCCATGATCTTGGGATCCACGCCGCCCTGGCCCCAGGAGACCAGCTTGGCCATGGGCTTCAGACCATACTTCTCCACGGCCTCGCCGGAAGCCAGCACGATGGCGGCAGCGCCGTCGTTGATGCCGGAGGCGTTGGCAGCGGTAACACGCTGGACGTGCTTCTTGGTGTCGGCCTCATGGACCTGGGTGACCTCAAAGGTGTGGACGATCTCGTCCTCCACGCCCTCGGGACCCACGGGGAAGGCGCCGCGCAGCTTGGAGATACCCTCGGCGGTCACACCGGCGCGGGGGAACTCGTCCACCTTGAACTCCACCATTTCCTTCTTCTTCTTGATCATGATGGGCACGATCTCGTCGTCGAAGCGGCCGGCCTTCTGAGCAGCCTCAGCCTTGTTCTGAGAGGAAGCGGCGAACTCGTCCAGCTCCTCGCGGGTGATGCCCCACACGTCGCAGATGTTCTCGGCGGTGGTGCCCATGTGATAGTTGTTATAAGCGTCCCACAGGCCGTCCTTGATCATGGTGTCCACGACCTTCTTGTCGCCCATGCGGGCACCCCAGCGCTCGTCAGGCAGAGCAAAGGGAGCAGCGGACATGTTCTCGGTGCCGCCGGCCAGGACCACATCAGCATCGCCGGCCAGGATGCTGCGGGCGCCCTCGATGACGCTCTTCATACCGGAGCCGCACACCATACCCACGGTGTAAGCGGGAACCTGGAAGGGGATACCGGCCTTCACAGCGGCCTGGCGGGCAGGGTTCTGGCCCAGACCAGCGGTGAGGATGCAGCCGAACATAACCTCGTCTACCTGCTCGGGCTTCACGCCGGCGCGGTTGAGGGCTTCCTTCATGACCACAGCGCCCATCTCAGCGGCGGGCACATCCTTCAGGCTTCCGCCAAAGGAACCGATGGCGGTGCGGCAGCAGTTGACAACATAGACTTCTTTCATCGCTCTGTTACCTCCAAAAATGTGTTGTGGCGTCATAAGGCGCCCTTCGTTCCGCTCTTGACTGCATTATATCGAAGGAATCTGGAAAAATCAATACAATTTTTTGTGCTTTCTGGCCTCCTTTCTGTCTGAGAGTGACAAATTCACGCCATTTTAAGCAAAGTTGAGAACTTTTCCTCCGGTAATTCGTTAAATTTTTGACAAAATAATTTTTTGCCTGTTTTTTCTCTTTCTCAAAAAAATCACCGGCCTTCTCCCACAGCGGGAGAAGGCCGGTATTTTTTGCTTTTACTCGTGGAGAATGGGGAATACAGTCGTGTTCCATCCGGCGTACTGCGTCAGCCAAGCTAGCGTATTTTCCGCGTTGGGGGTAAGGGTAATGCGCAGATCGGTGCTGTAACTGCTCCCAGCCTCGGAGACACTGTTTCTCGAGGGCACCTCAAAGACAAAGACCAGGTCGGTAACGTAGGTATTTTCCTGGCGCTGCTGGTCGTCAAAGAGGTAACGCACCCCGATGGTGCCCGCGTCAAAGTCGGCGCGCACGGCCTTCCAAAGCTCCTGCAGCTGGGCGTTGGAGGCTCCCTCCAGGTAGAAGGGCTCGTTGGTATCCGTCTCCGTCTGTCCGCTCTGGGTACCGGCCCGGTCCAGATAGGCCTCCACCAGACGATACTTCTCAAAGCGGTCAAAGTCGTACATATCCTCCACCGCGTCCCGGTCCTGAGCAATCTGATTCAGAGCCCAGGTCACGGTACCCTCTGCGTTCAGGTCCTCCATGTGGATGGGGATGTCGTAGTAACAGCGGCGCACAGTACGGCCGTCGGTCAGGGTGTAGGTCACATCCAGGCAGGTGTACTCCTCCCCACCCTGATAGTGGGAGCTGCTGGTGTCCACCGTGTCCCGGTGGTCCAGAACGGCCTGATGCAGAGCGACAATCTTTTCGATCTGTCCGGGGTCGGTGACCTGGTAGCGGGTGGAGTCTCCGCTGTCGTAGGGATAGTTGATGCGGCAATCTACATCCACGGAGGCCACTTCATCCGCCTGGGGCCCCCAGGCAGTAATGCCCATTACATCGGTAAGACAGGCCACACACAGCACCGCCATGACCACAAAGCTGGCTGCCGCACCCTTCCAGTATTTCAGCACCCGGAAGGACTTGCACAGCAGCATCCGGGCTACAAAGTAGCCCACCACAGCCCATACCACCACGCATACCGCCAGGGAGAGCCGGTTTCTCCATCCGAAGAAGGCAATGGTGTAGACGCCGAAGCACAGTCCGGAGCAGAAGGCCACACCATACAGAAAGACGGGCCGCACCAGGCGCACGGAGACCACGTCCCCCGCCGACTCCACCTGCCGCTTCCGGTACACCAGCAGGGCCAGCACCGCCAGCACCACACCGGCGGCGGCGTAGGCGGCTACGGTACCGGGGCTCAGCAGGTACCACTCCCCCGTGGTGGCGGTCATTCCATTCACCGTCTCCTGTACCGGATCCCACTCCACAGCCTCGGTAAGGGGCCAGATTGGGGTAAGAATCTGGGCCAAAGCGCTTCCCCGGCCGCTGTGCATGGAGAGCCCGAAGAAGAAATCGCTCAAAACTCCGTTGATCAGCATATTGAGGACATAGGCCAGCATGTTTAAAATCCCGTAGAAGGCAGGCAGTGCCAGGATATGTCCGGTAAACATGGCGCAAAACGATGCAAAGGAGAAGAAGAACAGGCATACTCCGCTCTGTACCAGCAGCCAGATGCCCAGGCTGGCCAGGGAGGTTCCCCAGCATTTCTGAGCCACCAGGGGCAGCTCCACGGCCAGGGTGATGCCCGCCACCACCAGGTTGGGCAGCAGGGCAAAGGACAGTCCCGCCAGATACTGGGTGCCGAACAGGGTCTCTCGGCGCAGAGGCAGGGCATGCATCATGCAGGCGGAGCGGTTGTTGTAGAGGTAACCGAACACCGCCATGGCGCACAGCACCCCGTAGCCGCAGGCCACAAACACCCCAAATTGCAGGGTATTGGGGATGTCTCGGGCATACTCTACCAGGCGGTTAGTCAGCTCCACCGAGGACACGGAGGCACCTCTCATAGAGAAGTAGTTGTTCAGCAGGTTAAAGGGGAGCAGAAACAGCCACATCAGGCCGTAGGCCACCCACAGAGGCCAGAACCGCAGCATGGTCTTGCGGTAGAGGGTGGAATTAAAGAACGATGTCCCGGACCGCATAGTCCTCACCCCCCAACTCATAAATAAAGATCTCCTCCAGATTTAAAGGCAGCATTTCCATCAAAATGGGATTCAGGGCCGCCATGCGCTCCTTGATCTGGGCGGGGTCGCCCCGGACGATGAGGGTATACACCCGGCCAATCTGGCTGGTGTGCAGCACGTTCAGCCCCTCAGGCATCGGAGGCAGGCCGGGCTCCTGGAAGGCCAGCTGCAGCTTGATGATGTTGTCCTGGAGTTCGGTGAGAGAGCGCTCCAGCAGCACTTTGCCGTGGGACAGGATGCCTACATGGTCGCACACGTCCTCCAGCTCCCGCAGGTTGTGGGAGGAAACCAGCACGGTGGTGCCCCGCTGGGCCACGTCGCCCATGAGCAAAGACCACACCTGCCGCCGCATCACCGGGTCCAGGCCGTCCACCGGCTCATCCAGCACCAGCACCTTGGGCTGGCAGCACAGAGCCAGCCAGAAGGCGGACTGCTTCTGCATGCCCTTGGACAGGCGGCGGATGGGCTGGTTCTCGTCCACCTCGGGGAAGGCCTCCCGCAGGGCGTCGTAGCGTTTGTCGTCAAACTGGGGGTAGAGACCCCGGTAAAACTTCATCATGTCCCGGGTAGAGGCAGAGTTGAAGTAGTAGAGCTCATCCGGGATGGCCGCCATCTCCGCCTTAATGGCCGGGTTTTCATACACATTCTGGCCGTGGACCAGGATAGAGCCGGAATCCGGCCGGTAGATGCCCATAATATGGCGCAAAATGGTGGATTTGCCCGCTCCGTTGGGCCCCACCAGGCCGTAGATGGAGCCCTCCTCCACCTTCATGGTCAGGCCGTCCAGTGCCCGGAAGCCGTCAAAGCTTTTGACCACGTCGTTGATCTGGATCATTGGGCCGCTCCCCCTTTCAGATTTGCAATACGGGTGCACAGTGCGTCCCTTGTCAGCCCCAGGTACAGCAGCTCCGCTGCCGTCTGGTCAAAGGTGTGCAGCAGCCGCTCCTGCCGTCCCCGGTCTACACCGGTATGCTCCGCCACAAAGGACCCCTTCCCCGGCACCGAGTACAGGTATCCCTCCGCCTCCAGAGCCTCATAGGCCCGCTGAATGGTGTTGGGGTTGATGGCCAGGGTGCTGGCCATCGCGCGCACGGAGGGGAGCTTCTCCCCCTGGACCAGAGCCCCCGTCACCACAAGGCGGCGCAGGCCGTCCCGCACCTGTTCATAGATGGGGCGGGCGTCCCGATAATCTAAGCTTAACATTACGCCCTCCTTTCCGTCTGCCCGTGGGCAAACTGTATGGTCTGTATTAGTACACTAAGTGTATATGTGGGGCCGGGGAAAGTCAATTAAGAAGGGTTTAAGATTTTCTTATGTTCAAGCAGGGTTCCGCCCTGCGGGGCGGGTTCCTTTCTGGATCACCAGAAAGGAACCAAAGAGTGACTGGGGGCTGCTTCCGGTGAGCACCTTGCCTGCGGCGGTGCTCACAGTCATTGCCCCCAGACCCCCCATTATGGGGGGACGCCATCCTGGAAGATAGGCACTTGCGTCCGGCGGCTCCGAAAACAAGACCTTGCGTCCTTCTTGCCTCGGCCCACTGGGGCCTACTGGGTGGAAATTTAAAGTATCTGGGCTGTACGGACACCGCCTACACTGGCAAAGCCAGGATAGCTGGGCAGTCGTTGGGGCATTTGCCCGACGACTGCCGCACCAAACAAGTAGGGACGCACCAGGCGGTGTGCGTTAGAATACAAAACAACTAAATTTTGATAGCAAAAGGGCCTAAGGCCCGGGAGTAGAAAGGCGCACGGTCAAAATTTAGGCCGCCGGAAAGTCTGTAACAACCAAAGGGACACGCCCCCGTAGACAGGGAGTCCAGGGGGACGACGCCTATGAACACCCGCCTGCGGCGAGGTGTTCATCGAAGGAGTCCCCTTGGCGCATCTCAAGGTGAATTGCCCCAAAGGGGCAAGAGAAGGTGGCCTGGGCCATTGGTTACTTTCTGTGCGAGCAGAAAGTAACACCGCCCCCCTGCGGCCAAAGGTCACCAAAACACAATTCTAATGATTTATCCCCCTTCCCCCCTTCCCCCGAAAAAAAGAACGTGTTATCATAGGGTCACCAGACAAAAGGAGGTATTTTCCCTATGTTCTCTTCCATTGGTCTTATCGGCGCGGGCACCATGGGCTCCGCCGTTCTCCAGGCAGCTGCCAAGGGCGCTCCCGATGCAGCGCTCTATTGCTCCAACCGCACTCCCGCCAAGGCTCAGGCCCTGGCTCAGGAAGTGGGCGGCCAGGCTGTGGACAACGCCGCCGTGGCCCGCACCTGCTCTCTTATCTTCCTGGGGGTAAAGCCCCAGATGATGGCGGGTGTTCTGGCCGACCTGGCCCCTGTTCTTGCTGCCCGCACCGACCGTTTCGTGCTGGCCTCCATGGCCGCCGGTCTGGACGGACAGGCCATCCAGGGCCTGGCCGGTGGCAAGTACCCGGTCATCTGCCTGATGCCCAACACCCCCGTGGCCGTAGGCGCGGGCGTGGTGCAGTACTACGGCGTAGACACCACCCAGGAGGAGCTGGACGCCTTCCAGGCACTTATGGCTCCCGCCGGGCTGGTGGACCCCATTGAGCCCCACCTCCTCCCCGCCGCCAGCGGCGTGTCCGGCTGCGGCCCCGCATTCTGCGCTCTGTTCATTGAGGCCCTGGCCGACGGCGGAGTGGCCTGCGGCCTGCCCCGTGCCAAAGCCCTGGCCTATGCCGCCCAGATGGTGGAGGGCACCGCCAAACTGATGATGGAGAAGGGCCTGCACCCCGGCCAGCTCAAGGACGGGGTCTGTTCCCCCGGCGGCACCACCATCCAGGGTGTGCGTGTGCTGGAGGAGCGCGGCTTCCGCGCCGCCGCCATGGATGCGGTGATCGCAACCTTTGAAAAAAACAAGGAGCTGGCCAAATAAGTTCCTATTCCTGATATGAGGGGGTTTATTCCATGAGAATCGTTGTAAAAGTCGGCACCTCCACCCTGGCCCACGCCACTGGGCGGTTGAACATCCGCCACGTGGAGGAGCTGGTCAAGGTGCTGTCCGATTTGAAAAATGCCGGCCATCAGGTCATTCTGGTCTCCTCCGGCGCCATCGGCATGGGCGTGGGCAAGCTGAACCTGCCCGGCAAGCCCTCCGACATGCCCACTAAGCAGGCTGCCGCCGCTGTGGGCCAGTGTGAGCTGATGTACACCTACGATAAGCTGTTCCTCCAGTATAACCACACCGTGGCCCAGGTGCTGCTCACCGGCGAGGATGTGGACCACCCCGAGCGCCGGGAGAACTTTGAGAACACCATGGAGCGCCTGCTGGAACTGGGCGCCCTGCCTGTCATCAACGAGAACGACACCATCGCCACCGCCGAGATCAAGGTGGGCGACAACGATACCCTGGGCGCCATCGTGGCCTGCTGCACCAAGGCCGACCTGCTGGTGCTTCTCAGCGACATCGAGGGCCTGTACACCGCCGATCCCCGCAAGGACCCCAACGCCAAGCTCATCCCCACCGTGGAGGAGGTCACCCCGGAGATCGAGGCCCTGGCCGGCGGCGTAGGCTCCAGCCTGGGCACCGGCGGCATGGCCACCAAACTCCGGGCCGCCAAGATGGTTATCGCCCAGGGCTGTGACATGGTCATCACCAACGGTGAGCACCCCGAGCGGCTCTACGACATTGCCGAGGGCAAGGACGTGGGCACCCGCTTTGTGGCTCATAAGGCCTGATTTTCAATACGTTTCGTATTGCAATTTCTATTATCTACATTTTATCATCACTCTTCGGGATAAAATCCGGCTGTTTCGGTCCGGAGAGTGAGTCAAAGGAGGTCGTACGATGACGACATTGGAACTGCTGGAAAAGGCCCGCGCTTCCAAGGGGGCTATGTCTCTGGCGGACACCGAAACCAAAAATAACGCTCTGCTGGCCATGGCTGACGCGCTGATGGAGCATCAGCAGGCCATTCTCACCGCCAACCAGGCCGACCTGGAGGCCGCCCGCGGCACCGTCTCCGAGGTCATGCTGGACCGGCTGGCCCTCAGCCCGGAGCGTATCGCAGGCATGGCTCAGGGCATCCGGGAGGTGGCCGCCCTCCCTGACCCGGTGGGCGCCGTTCTCCAGCGGGTGGAGCGCCCCAGCGGCATCGTGGTGGAAAAGACGGCGGTACCCATGGGTGTCATCGCCATCATTTACGAGAGCCGCCCCAACGTCACCTCTGACGCCGCCGCCCTGGCCCTGAAGGCGGGTTCCGCCTGTGTGCTCCGTGGCGGCAAGGAGGCCCACCGCTCCGCCGCCGCCATTGTGGAGGCCCTGAAGGAGGGGCTCCAGCGGGTGGGCCTGCCTGCCGACGCCCTCCAGCTGGTAGAGGACACCACCCGCGCCTCCGCCAATGAGCTGATGACGGCCAGCGGCTATGTGGACCTGCTCATCCCCCGTGGCGGCGCGGGCCTGATCCGTGCCTGTGTGGACAACGCCACCGTACCGGTCATCGAGACGGGCACCGGCATCTGCCACGTCTATGTGGACGGCCAGGCCGACCAGGCCATGGCCCTGGACATTCTGGAGAACGCCAAGTGCTCCCGCCCCAGCGTGTGCAACGCCTGTGAGGTGTGCCTGGTGGACGAGACCATCGCCGGGGAATTTCTCCCCAAGCTGCAAAAGCGTCTGACCCAGGACCGCGCGGAGCGCGGCCTGCACCCCGTGGAGCTGCGCCTGGACGAGGCCGCCCAGGCCATCATCTCCGGTACGCCCGCCGGGGAAAAGGACTTTGATACGGAATTTCTGGACTACATCCTGGGCGTCAAGGTGGTAAAGGGCGTGGGCGAGGCCATCGCCCACATTGCCGCCCACTCCACCGGCCACTCCGAGGCCATTGTCACCGCCGACGAGAAGGCCGCCCGAGCTTTCCTCAACCAGGTGGACTCTGCCGCCGTCTACTGGAATGCCTCCACCCGCTTTACCGACGGAGGCGAGTTTGGACTGGGCTGCGAGATGGGCATCTCTACCCAGAAGCTCCACGCCCGGGGCCCCATGGGGCTCCAGGAGCTGTGTACGTATAAGTACATCATCCGGGGCACCGGTCAGACCCGCTGATTGTTTGGAGAGTCGGCTCTTTCCGCCATTTTCCGGGTGACAAAATCTCCTGTTTGGAGGTATAATGAAGGTGGGAAAAGGGGACCTTTTCCCACCCAGTTCTCCGCGCTCCGGCGCGGAGCCCAGCTGGATCTTGATGTACCATCCACCCTTGTGATTTTGGAAAGGACTGATTCCAATGAACCACTACATGAAGGAGTTCTGCCAGACCACCGGGGAACTGTTAGGCTCTGAACAGGTACGGATGATGGGCCGCTGGTGCCATCATAACCGCATCACCACCCTGGACCACTCCCTGTTTGTGGCTTACTGGTCGTTCCGCGCCGCCCGGGCTCTGGGCCTGGACGAGACCGCTGCCGCCAGAGGCGGACTCCTGCACGATTTGTACCTCTACGACTCCCGTGACAAGTCGGCCCACCCGGGCTGGCAGTGCTTTGACCATCCCCGGGCCGCCGCCCGCAATGCCCAGGAGCTCACAGACCTGAGCGACAAGGAGCGGAATATTATCCTCTCCCATATGTGGCCCTTGGGCGGAGCGCTGCCCCGGTCTATGGAGGCCTGGCTGGTGGATGTGGTGGATACCCTGTGCGCCGGTTTGGAGCTCAGCGGCATCTATGACCCCAGCCGCCTGCGCCGCCGCCTGGGCGTGGAGCCCATCACCGAAGTCAGTGAGGAACCCGCCCCCGCTTTCTTGTAAGAAAGCGGAGGGGAGTTTACACAGCAGTTCCTCCGCCTGAGTGCGGACATGCAGCTTGTTGGCATTGTCCAGCACAAATTCCAGATGCATCTGCGCCTGCTGCCATTTCTCCCGCTGGTAGCAGTAAACCGCCAGTGCCATATGGGCTCCCACCTTCTCCCGCAGGCACTCCGCCCGCTCCAGATCCTGCTGGAGCAGAGGCTCCAGCTGTGGAGGCGCCGCCTGCATCAGCGCAAAGGAGCGCCGCTGATTCATGACCCGGTCCACCAAAGCCCGCTGCTTGGCCCGCATCTTGGGCTTCAGCGCAGTGAGTTTCTCCGCCACCCACTCCTGCCGGGGATCGCCGGATGGCAGGGCCGCGCTCCAGATCAGCAATGCACTGGCGTTCTTTACCAGTTTGCGGTGCTCTGCCACATGCTCCAGTACCTGGATCGCCTCCTGATGCCGGCCCAGCAGAGACAAAGCATAGCCCTGATAGACGTGAAAGATCATATTGGAGGGATTCTGGCGGCACACCGTGCTGCACAGCTCCAGCAGAGGCTCCGGGTCGCAGTGGTTATCCATGTACTTCACGGCCCGCCAAAGGAGCAGGCGGGAATACCAGTTGATGGCCGCTCCGCCCAGCAGCATCCACGTCCAAGTCAGCAGCAAGGCGGAGATACGCTCCTCCAGAGAGGCCTCTGCGGGCAGAGTGGACAGCAGCCACAAAAACGGGGGCACGCACCAGATCCAAAAGGCCAGGCTGGCGTGATTTAAAATAAAATTGCGCATGCCGGAATCCTCCAAAAGAAAATGAAATGATGTGAGGCAACCATACCACACATCATTTAAATAAACCCATATAAATCTTTAAGAAATGGAAAATTTTATCCGTTGAACTTATTCATGGCGCGGTCTGGACCCTCTTTGATATAGCACTCCACCGCGTCGGCGCAGCGCTCCACGGCGGCGGCAATGGCCTTGCGGTCCTCACCCTGGAACTTGCCCAGCACCCAGTCGGCCAGATCATAGTCGGGATGGGGCTTTTTGCCCACACCCACCCGGATGCGGGGGAACTGGTCGGTGCCCAGGTGCTGAATGATGCTCTTAAGCCCGTTGTGTCCTCCAGCGGAGCCTCCCTTGCGGATGCGCAGCTTTCCCACGTCCAGGGCGGTGTCGTCGGAGATCACTATAATATGCTCCGGGGGGATTTTATAGAAGTCGGCGGCAGGGCGCACCGCCTCGCCGGACAGGTTCATATAGGTCACCGGCTTCATCACCAGCACCTTTTCCCCGGAAATGGTGAATACATTGGTCAGGGCCTTGAATTTCAGCTTCTGGATGGGCAGGCGGTACCGCTCGCCCAGCTGGTCAGCCACCATAAAGCCCACATTGTGGCGGGTATTCTCATACTGGTCCCCGGGGTTGCCCAAGCACACCAGCATCCAGGATGCTCCGCCGGAACTGCGATGGAAAAACATGCTATCCCTCACTTGCTGCGTAAAATGCACTGGGGCGGGCAAATGCCCGCCCCAGTGGGATACGGAAAATCAGGTAAACAGGCGGGAAACGGAAGTCTCCTCGTAGATGTGGCTGATGGCCTCGGCAAACATGTGAGCCACAGAGATATAGCGGATCTTGTCGCACTTCATGCCGGGCTTGGGGGGAATGGTGTCCAGGAAGACCACCTCGTCCATGACGCTGTCGGTGATGCGCTGGACAGCGGGGCCGGAAAGCAGGCCGTGGGTAGCCACAGCGGTAACGTCCTTAGCGCCGCCGATGTCCACCAGAGCCTTGGCAGCGTGGCACAGGCTTCCGCCGGTGTCCACCATGTCGTCCAGCAGGATGACGTGCTTGTCCTTTACGTCGCCGATGATGTTCATGACCTCAGAGGAGTTGGCCTTCTGACGGCGCTTATCCACGATGGCCAGAGGCATGTTCAGCTTCTGAGCGAAGGCGCGGGCGCGAGCCACGCTGCCCACGTCAGGAGAAACCACCATGGTGTCGTCCTGGACAGCGGCGAACTTGCGGAAGCACTCGCTGACAAACAGAGGAGAGCCCAGCAGGTTGTCCACCGGGATGTCGAAGAAGCCCTGGATCTGGTTGGCGTGCAGGTCCATGGTCAGCACCCGGTCGGCGCCGGCGCGGGTGATCAGGTTAGCCACCAGCTTGGCAGAGATGGGATCGCGGGGCTTGGTCTTGCGGTCCTGACGGGCATAGCCAAAGTAGGGGATGACGGCGGTGATGCGGCCGGCGGAGGCGCGGCGCAGCGCGTCGATCATAATGAGCAGTTCCATCAGGGCGTCGTTTACGGTGTGCATCTTTCCGTCCTTCTCAAAGGGGCAGGTGGACTGCACCACAAAGACGTCAGACCCGCGGACGGTCTCGTAGATGGAGGCAAAGTTTTCGCCGTCGGCGAAGGAGCCTACCTCAGAATTGCCCAGGGGTACCCCGAGTTCCTGGCAGATGGCCTTGGCCAGGTTGGGGTTCGAGTTGCCCGTGAAAATCTTGATGCTCTTCCCGTGTGTGATCATAATCAACTTCCTTCCGTTTTTCGTGGAGCGGCCCGTGGGCCTTGCTCCGTGTTCCTGTACCTTCTCCTGTAAATGACTGCATGAAAAAGATTCTGGACGGCTGAAAAAACGCGGGCCGGCCGCCGTTCCAGGTTCTCGGCGGAGAACCGGTGCCGACAGCCTTAACTTGAACCGGCGCCGGCATTGCGCCGGAGCCGAAGATGCTCTTGATCCGCGCAGGCCCGGCAGGTAAAACGCCCACCAGCCTTTGACCAGGTAAAAGGTCGGGATTGGCAAAGCCATTATAGCATACCTGAACGGAAAATTTGACCCCCTCCAGGGGATTTTTTTCAAAAACTTTCGTTTTCTTCACTTTCCTCCAAAAAGGTAGGAAAAAGGAGTGGGAACAGCAGGGCAAACTGTGCACAGCGACGAGGGTTTTTGTATAAAGCGCATTCTTTTAACAATATCCTTTCTATTAGTTTGCCCATTTTTCAGGGGAAAAAACCGCCTTTCCGGGTGGTAAACATTTACGTAAAAAATGGGAGCGACGAAATACGTCACTCCCATGAAAAATCTTTCCTGCGGGCGCAGAGGCGAAGCGGAGCTTCGCACAAAGTTCTTTTGCCTACTTTTCTTTCAAGAAAAGTAGGTGGGAGCGACAGGATACGTCACTCCCACCGGAAATTTTACTTACAGGCGCAGAAGGGAAACGAAGTTTCCCATAAAGTTCTTTGCCAAGCTTTCTTTCAAGAAAGCGGGTTAGGGTTCTCCTTCCAGGAAGTAGCTGGCCTCCATATCGGCGGTGGCCAGGGCGAATGCCAGCGGATACTTCTGAAACGCCTGGCCCACCGTTCTGGAATCCTCCGGCCCAGAGAAACCCATATGCCAGCGGATGGCCATGGCCTCCTCCCGGGTCAGGCGGATATAGCCGTTGGCAATGTACACGCTCTTCTCCCCGTGACCATAGGGCAGAGGGTCGTCAAAGGTGTAGGTGGGCACCTTCTCCCACTGGCCGGTGGCGTCGTTCTTCACGTTCCGGAATCCCTTCTTATAGCACCCGCTCTTGCACAGATCGTGGAGCAGTGCCACCACGGCCACCGTCTCCTCGCTGTACTCTAGGCCGTAAAGCTCCTGCACCCGCTCCCGCTGGAGGTAATCCACCAGGCAGTGGTACACGTTCAGGCTGTGCTCGCACAGCCCGCCCTCACAGGACAGATGATACCGCGCCGAGGCAGGTGCGGTGAAAAAGTCGCTTTTGTGCTCCAAAAAATTCAGCAGCGCGTCGGCGCCGGGACGGGTAATCTTCTCCTTGAACAGCTCAATAAATTCCTCTTTTCCGGACATAGGCTCCTCCTGTGACCCGCTTGCGGGTGGTTTTTTCCTATTCTACCACACCGCCGCTTCAAACGGAAGCGCCACTGCTCCTAATCCATATTTCTCAGATACGCCTCCGCCCCATAGCGCAGGCAGCGCTGCAGTCGCCGCTCCCCCCGCTTGATGGTGCGGGATATGGTGGACCGGTCCACCCCCAGCCGCTCCCCGATCTCCCGCATGTTATACCCCTGGGCATAATACATCAGCAGCGTCTGCCGCTGGCGCTCGGTCACATCCTCCTGGAGCGCCCGGATGAGGTTTCGCTTGAGACGGCTGATCTCCTTGCTGTTGTCGGAGGCCATCTGCATGCTGTACAGAGCCATGTCGGCGGCGTACAGCTTTCCTCTCCTATAACGTGTATTTGGCATTTCGGCGGTACCCCCTCTCATAGTAGCGCTCTGTGAGCACAGCCAGCTCTCTGGCCTCCCGCAGCATGGTGGACAGCATGTGGATGCGGTGCTCCAACACCAGCCGCTGTTTTTCATTTCGGGTCCGCTCCAGCACCGCCTCCAACTGACAGATGCGCAGATCCAGCATCCGGGCATGCTCCCGGTACTCCACAGACAGTTCCAACAGGGTCATGACTCTCTCGCTTCCTCCTCTTCTTCCCGCGCGGCACACTCCGCGCAGATGCTCCGTCCCTCCCGCCAGACCATCCGGTCCCAGCGGTACTGCTCCCCGCCGCAGCAGGGACAGTAGGCCGCCGGAGGCGCCTGCTGCACATCCCGCAGCGGCAGAAGCAGGGAATTTCTTTGGCTCTGGGCCGTGTAGGACCCCCCCTTTCTCCCCTTCAAAAAAATTTTTTCAATTTTCAAAATCGGGCTTGACAAAGTGTACGTTCTTTGGTAAAATGACACCTGCTGTTGGACAGCACTCTTGATGCGCTGGTGTAGCTCAGCCGGTAGAGCAGCTGATTTGTAATCAGCAGGTCGGGGGTTCGAATCCGTCCACCAGCTCCACAATTTCATATCTGGAGGAGTTCCCGAGTGGCCAAAGGGGGCAGACTGTAAATCTGTTGCGTTAGCTTCGGTGGTTCGAATCCACCCTCCTCCACCAAAAATCCTGAATGCGTCAGCGTTCAGGATTTTTTCTTCTTCCCTCTTCCTTCTTACCCGCTTGTTCGCATTCAGGATTTTTGGAGGGAAGAAGTAAAAGGTAAGAGGGAAAAAGTAAGGTGTCGGCTGCGCCGACCAATTAAAATGGGTGATTTGATGAACACCAGTCCTCTCCTCTCTAAGTCAAAGGCCTTTGCCCTGGAAATTATTCAAGTCTGCAACCAGATCAAGCGGGAAAAACGAGAAACCATTCTGGTCAATCAGCTCCTCCGCTCCGGCACCAGCATTGGCGCCAACATCCGCGAGGCCTTTTACGGTCACAGCCGGCTGACTTTATCGCCAAGCTCCAGATTGCCTTAAAAGAATGTGCAGAAAGTGAATATTGGCTGGAACTCCTGCTGGAGAGCGGGTACTGCACTCAGCAGGCTCCCCTCTCCCACTGTGTGGAATTAAAAAAACTGCTGATAGCTTCTCTTAACACCGCAAAGTCCAAACAAGGAAATTCTCCTTAGCTGTTATAGAACATACGTTCTAATCCGTAGACATAATATACTCCCTTTGTCCGGTTCTGTCAAGTTTGTTTTTCCCGTTTTTACCAAGAAAAAAGCCGTAAATTGTCCTGACAACGGGACATTTGAGGAGAAAAGCACAAAAAACAGCGCGCCATATTTGAAATGGCGCGCTGTTTCTTTTGAAAATTATGCTTAGAAATACTGCTTGATGCCCTCGGGAGCCAGGTCGGGCTCGTCGCTGATGGTGATGGTGAACTTGATGTTGTGCTTCTCACCGAAGTTGTTCAGCCAAGCCAGGAACTCCTCGGTCTCGGCATAGTTCTCAATGGGAACGATCTTGGTCAGGCTGTCGATAAAGACATGGGTAATGTCATAGTTACCGGCATACAGGCCGCTGACGAAGCCCTTCAGGGCGGTGTAATTGGCAATATCATACTGGCTGGCCTCTACCAGGCGGATCTGATAGTGAATGTCGAAGGTGAGCTTGTTGCCCTTCTCGATGCACACCACGTTGCCGTGCTCGCTGCCAACGGCCTCGTTGATCATGTCAATCATCTGCTTGGTCTTGCCGGTGCCCTTCTTACCCATGATAACTCGAATCATGTGAATCACTCCTTAATGGATGTTACGTGGGAAGCAGGTCCCTTACGTTACTATAACTTTAACATAAGAGGAGCCGGTTTTCAACCGCAAAGTTATGAATTTTTTTGGTAGAGCGGCGGTCAGCGCAGAGCATAAATCCCGGCCTTTTCCGGAAAATCTGGAAAAGGCCGGGATTTGTTTCATTTCGTCGGATTTAGCCGCTTACAGCCGCTTTTCCAACTCTGCTTTCTCCTTCTCGTAACCGGGCTTGCGCCCGCCGAGTCAGGCCGCGAAGGCTTCGCTGCTCTTACAGGCGGGCCTCCAGAGCCTTCTTCTGCTCCTCGTAGCCGGGCTTGCCCAGCAGAGCATACATGTTGACCTTGTAGGTCTCCACGCCGGGCTGGTTGAAGGGGTTGACCTCCAGCAGATAGCCGGACAGGCCGCAGACATACTCGAAGAAGTAGATGAGGTAGCCGGCAGTCTTGGCTGACAGAGCGGGCATCTCGATGCGCACGTTGGGCACGCCGCCGTCCACGTGGGCCAGGATGACCGCCCGCATGGCCTGCTCGGCCACAAAGGCCATGGACTTGCCGGACAGGAAGTTCAGGCCGTCCACGTTCTCGGGGTCGTTGGGGATGATGAACTCGCCCTTGGGGGCAAACTGCACCACGGTCTCAAACATGAGCCGCTCGCCCTCCTGGATATACTGGCCCATGGAGTGCAGGTCGGCGGTAAACTCCACGCTGGCGGGGAACAGGCCCTTGCCCTCCTTGCCCTCGCTCTCGCCGTACAGCTGCTTCCACCACTCGGAGAAGAACCGGAAGCAGGGCTCATAGCAGGCCAGCAGCTCCACCTTCTTACCGCCCTGGTACAGAGCGTGGCGGGCAGCGGCATACTGCCAGGCGGGGTTCTCAGCGCCGCCCACGGACAGGTCGGTCATGGCCTGGGCCGCGCCGCCCATCAGCTCCTCAATGTCGATGCCGGCCACGGCGATGGGCAGCAGACCCACAGCGGTGAGCACGGAGAAACGACCGCCCACGTCGTCGGGCACCACGAACTCCTCGTAGCCCTCAGCGTCGGCCAGACCCTTCAGCGCGCCGCGGGCCTTATCGGTGGTGGCGTAGATGCGCTCCCGGGCGCCCTCCTTGCCGTACTTCTCCTCCAGCAGAGCCTTGAAGATGCGGAAGGCCACAGCGGGCTCGGTGGTGGTGCCGGACTTGGAGATGACGTTCACGGAGAAGTCCCGGTCGCCGATGAGGGCGATGGTCTCCAGCAGAGCGTCGGTGGACAGGCCGTTGCCGGCAAACAGGATGTCGGGGGTGTCCTTCTTCTTCAGATTATAGTTGGGAGAGGCCAGCAGGTCGATGACAGCACGGGCGCCCAGATAGGAGCCGCCGATGCCGATGACCACCAGCACCTGGGACTGCTGCTGAATCTTCTTGGCAGCGGCCTGGATGCGGGCGAACTCCTCCTTGTCGTAGTCCCGGGGCAGATACACCCAGCCGGTGAAGTCGCCGCCGGGGCCGTCATGGTTGGCCAGCATAGAGGCGGCCTTCTCCAGACCGGCCATGCGCTGGGTCAGGTAATCCTGGGGAATGAACCCCTCCAGTTTTGTCAAATCTAAGTGAAGCATACTTGCAGGTCCTCCTTGAGAAGTGAAGTATAGGATGCTGGAATCAGTATAGCACAAAACGCCCCGTTTTCCACCTGGAAAAAATCAATGGAAATGAGGAAATTTTTCTCCCTCCTGCACAGAAAAAAATGCAAAATAACTCTTGACAAATGGCGGCATACAGGATAAAATAATCCATGCTGTTCGGACGATTAGCTCAGCTGGTAGAGCATCCGCTTGACGTGCGGGAGGTCACAGGTTCAAGTCCTGTATCGTCCACCATCAAAACCGCTGTTTTCGAAAGAAAGCAGCGGTTTTTTCTAACTTTTTTGTCCATTTTCCTCTGCACTTCATTTCGTCCAAACATCTTTGACCACACAACAGCCACAGACAGGTAAAAATCTGCCCTCTGGAAGAAGGACTTCCGGAGGGCGGATTTTTTGTGCTCAGCACGCCGTTTTCCTGCCCCGAAGGGGGTCCAGCTCCCGTTTCATCTCCCCGATCAGCTCTGCCAGATTCCCCTTACTCTCCTCCATCAATTCCAAGGCATAGCACCGGATACACGGACAATACCTTTAGACAGTACACATCCTACTCATATCCGATAAATAAGTACACCTCTGATTTTGCAGACAGAAGCCTTGCAGCAGTTTTAGGGGGATGATATACTTTTACTCAGGAAAATGGTAGATTTAAGCTTGTACTGATATGTTCTAAATAGGGAGTGAATAAAAATGACGGAAGAAGAACGAATTTTTAAAGGCATGCTTTTCGCCTCGGAAGAAGCAGAATTAATCGGGAAAAAGCTGAAAGCGCATCGACTCAGTCAGGAATATAATCTTCTTTTTGAAGAGGAAAACGAAAAAAGGAACCACATCCTAAAAGATTTGTTGTTGGAAATTGGCGATGGTACATTTATGCTCGGACCTATCCACTTCCACTATGGTTGTCACACAAAAATCGGCGCACATTGCTTCATGAATTTCAATTTTACTGTGCAAGACGACGCCATGGTAACGATCGGAAATTACAATAATTTCGGTCCAAATGTAACCATCGTCACACCTATGCATCCAATGGTCGCCGAAGAACGCCGAGGAATGGTATGTAGCGATGGCGTAGAACGTTTCCTGTGCTATGCCAAACCTGTAACAATTGGAAATGATTGCTGGTTCGGTGCTAATGTCGTTGTGTGCCCAGGTGTAACAATAGGAGATAACTGTGTGATTGGGGCAGGGAGCGTCGTAACAAGGGACATTCCTCCCAATTCGTTTGCGGCAGGTACGCCCGCAAAGGTGATCAGGACGATTACCGATCAAGACTCAATCCGAAATATATTTGAAACAATTCATTAAGGCACATTTTGCAACAAGCCATTACGTTTTTCCATTCCAACCAGAATATTCTCCGGAGGTAATTTCTCCGGAGAATATTTTTTCTCAGCCCGCTTTTTTCTTGACCCGAAGTGACTCCAGTTCCGTCTTCATCTCCTTAATCAGCTCTGCCAATTTCTGCTCACATTCGTCTTCTGTCGAAGCATAAACATTTCGTGCGATTCGTTTTCCATTGACCCTTGGGGAGTACCGCCCTTCCCAGAGGTGGTCACCCAGTTGGGTGATGCACCCGGTTCCCGGCTTGCGGTATTTGCCCTTCACCGCCTGAAATGGCATGGCTTCTGGTTTCTTTTGGCGTTCCGTTTTTGCAGGCGGCTCCACACCGGCGATTCCCTGGTCGATGCGGTCGGCGGCCTTTTGCCGCATCTCATCGGTCACATGGGCGTAGACATTCAGGGTCGTGGCACTGGACACATGGCCGATGATGGTGGACAAAGTCTTGATGTCCATGCCGTGCTCCAGGGCGTTGGTGGCAAAGGTATGACGCAGGTCGTGAAACCGCAGATGCTTACACCCAGCCCGTTTCAGCACAGTGGCCAGCTTTTTCCGTACCGCCGCCGGGTCCAGGGGAGAATCCGCTTTCTTCGGCGACGGGAACATCCAGCGGGAGGAGCAGCTTTTCCGGTACCGCGCCAGAACATTCAGGATAGGCCCCGGCAGGATCACACTCCGGCTGGAGGTTCTGGTTTTGGGCGTTGAGACTACCAGCTCTCCCTTGATTCGCTGCACCTGACGCTCTATCCGCAGCGCCCCCGTTCGGAAGTCCAGGTCATCCCACTGCAGGGCCAGGATTTCGCCCCGCCGCAGGCCGGTGGACAGCTCCAGCAGAAGCAGCTCATAGCACCCGTCCTCTTTGGCCTGGATGAGCAGGCGCTGGATCTCCTCCCCCGTCAGCACGGCCATCTCTCTGGGATGGGTGGCCGGCGCTTTGCAGTTTGCGGCTGGGTTCTTGAGAAGCAACACATCCGCCACCGCCTTGTCCAGGGCCATGCGGCAGGTCACATGGCAGCTTTTCACCATGCGGTCGGACAGTCCCGGGCCGTACTGCTCCACCCGCCGGAGCCGTCCGCCCTGTTTCAGGCGGTGATAGAACTGCTGGAGATCGCTTTGAGTCAGTTGGGAAAGGGGTATGTGTCCCAGCTCCGGGATGATGTGCTGATAGATGCGGTTTTCGTAGTCCGCCTGGGTCTTGGGCTTGATGGTCGGTTTGCAGTGGGTCCGGTACCAGTGATCCAGCCAGGCCCCGAAGGTCATGTCCCCCTTGGGCCGCTTCGGCTCCGTACCCTTGAGGCTCTCCTTCAGGGCCTTCAGCTTGGCCGCGCACTCCCCCTTGGTCCTGGCCAGTACATTCTTCGTCTTTGGATGGCCCTTTTCATCATAGCCCACCACATACCGCCCCTCCCAGCGGCCGTCCTTTCTTAGGTGGAGACTGCCGTCTCCCCGCTTTTGCTGCTTTGCCACGGTTCCATCTCCTCTCCCAACAGCTCTGTCATAAAGTCCCCTACGATCTCAGCGGCGTTACGGTGCATATCTCCGGTCACATGGGTATAGGTGTCCAGAGTGAAGCTGGCCTTCGTATGGCCCAGGATGCCGGACAGGGTCTTGGCATCCACCCCGCTGGCCAGGGCATGGGTGGCGAAGGTATGGCGCAGATCGTGGAACCGAAGATCAGGCAGCCCCGCCTCCTCCAGCAAGCCTTTCAGACGCCGGTAGGCGTTGCCCGGACTGACCGGCTGCTCCGGGCAGAGAGGATTCGGGAAAATCCACTCTGTCTGAGAGGACTCTTTTCGCTCCCGCAGAAGCTGGGCTGTGCTCGACGGGAGCAGGATGGTCCGTGTCCCCGCATAGGTCTTTGTGCTTCCCTCCTCCATCCCGCCGCCCTTCCTGGCGTGGATCGTGCGGCATACTTTTAAGGTTCCGGCCTCTTCATCGAAATCGGACCACTTGAGGCCGCACAGTTCTCCTCTCCGCAGGCCGGTCGTCATTTCCGTGAGGAAGAAGTCCCGCCAGACCCAATCTTGTTTGACCGCCGCTTTGAATCTGTCCAGCGGCTCCTGGTTGAGAATGCTCTTCGTTC